>NZ_BAAAPF010000002.1:0-124211 GCF_039531005.1 Streptomyces synnematoformans | reverse complement strand
CCCGCCGCGACGGCGCCCCGGCGGCCGGCGACGCCGCCGCCGCGCTGCTGCCGGAGGACCTGGACGCGGCGGCCGCCGCCGGCGCCGCGGAGTCCGGGACGGACGGGCCGAGGCTGCCGGCCACCGTGGAGGTGGTCGAGTACCACGGCCGCGAACTCGCCGTGCAGGGCCGGCTGTCCGACGGCCAGCGGGTGCACTTCAGAACCCGTACGCGGCTCGCACCCGACGACGCCGTCGAGCTGACCGCGCCGCCGGAGCGGGTACTCGTCTTCCCCCGGGAGGAGGCCGGAGCGCCGGACCCGCAGCCGCGGCGGCCGGCGGCCGGCGAGACCCCCGATCCGAAGGCCTCCGAGGCGGTGGCGCCGTGAGCGCCGACGCCCGGGAGGGCCGCCCGGCGCTGCGCCACCGCCTGGCGGAGCGCGGCGTGGACCGTACGACGATGCTCGTGCTGCCCGGGGTGGCCTTCCTGCTGGTGCTCTTCTGCTACCCGTTCGTCTACGGCCTGCAGCTCTCCTTCCAGCCGGCGGAGGGCGGCGGCCCGTTCGCCAACTACCGCACGTTCTTCGAGGATCCGTACCTCCGCGAGACGATCTGGCTCACCCTCCGGCTCGCCGTGCCCGCCGCCCTGATCAACTGCCTGGCGGCGGTCCCCGTCGCGTTCCGCACCCGCGGCGTCTTCCGCGGCCGGCGGCTGGTCATGACGCTGCTGGTGATGCCGATCACGCTGGGCACCGTGCTCACCGCGCAGGGGCTGCTCGGCTACCTGGGCGCCAACGGCTGGTTCAACAAGATACTGACCGGCATCGGGATCATCGACCAGCCGCTCGGCCTGGTGCACAACTACTGGGGCGTGCTCGCCTCCCTGGTGATCAGCGGCTTCCCGTTCTCGTACCTGCTGACGCTCTCCTATCTGACGGGCATCGATCCCAGCCTGGAGCGGGCCGCCGCCACCCTCGGCGCAAGCCGCCGCCAGCGGTTCCGGCACGTGCTGCTGCCGCTGCTCGCCCCCGGTCTGGCGATCACCTTCTGCCTCTCCTTCGTGCTGGCGTTCGCGGTGTTCCCCTCCGCCCAGCTGGTCGGCGACCCGCGCGGCAGCACGCACGTCATCTCCATCGAGGCGTACGAGGCCGCCTTCCAGCAGTTCGACTACCCGATGGGCTCGGCGATCGCCATGATCATGGCCGCGGTGATGCTGGTGGTCGTCGCCCTGGTGCTGACGTGGCGCTCACTGCTGTACCGCGGCGCGACGGGAGGCAAGGGCTGATGGCCGGAACCACCGGGAACGTCGACACCCGCGACCCGCTGGCGCCGGACGGCGCCGCCGCCGGGCCGCACGGCGGGGAGGAGCCGGCGCGCAGGCGGCGGTTCGGCCGGCCCGTGACGTGGGTGACGGTCCTCGTCTTCGGGCTGTTCTTCGTCAACCTCGCCGGGGTCATCGGCGTGCCGCTCGTCGACTCGTTCGGCAGCCGCTGGTTCACCACCTGGCTGCCGGAGGGCTGGACGACCAAGTGGTACGGGGAGGCCTGGGACGAGTTCGCCCTCGGCCAGGTCTTCTGGGCCACGGCGCTGGTGTCGCTGCTGGTGGTGCTGCTGTCCGTGGCCATCGGCGTGCCCGCCGCGTACGCCCTGGCCCGGCGGAGCTTTCCCGGCAAGAAGCTCGTGCTGCTGCTCTTCCTGCTGCCCATCCTGGCGCCGCCGATGACGTACGGCATCCCGCTGGCCACCGTGCTGTACAAGTTCCATCTCGCGGGCAGCTTCACCGGCGTCGTGCTCGCGAACCTGGTGCCGTCGGTGCCGTTCGTGGTGCTCACCATGACCCCGTTCATCGAGCAGATCGACCCGCGGATCGAGGCGGCGGCCCGGATGTGCGGCGCGAAGACCACGGCGATCTTCCTGCGGATCCTGGCGCCGCTGCTGGTGCCCGGCATCCTCGCCGCGTCCGTGCTCGTGCTGGTGCGTACGGTCGGCATGTTCGAGCTGACCTTCCTCACCGCGGGACCGGAGAGCCAGACGCTCGTCGTGGCGCTGTACTACGCGATGTTCTCCGCCGGCATCCGCACCCAGCAGTCGATCGACGCGATGGCCGTGATGTACATGTTCTCCATGCTGGTCCTGCTCGTCATCGCGTTGCGCTTCGTCAACCCGACGCAGTTGGTGACCAGGGTGAAGGAGGAACAGACGGAGAAGTGAGCCGCCCGGTGGGCGGCTCGCCGGTTTCCGGACGTCCGGCTCGTCCGGCCGGATTGCGTCCACCGCTCGGGCGACCGGCGGAAGGCTGGGTAACACTGCGCACAGTCCCCCTTACACAGTACGTTCGGTCGAGGGAGGTGGATCTGTGCGTTCCGGAGAGGAGTTCGCGGACCGCTACGTGCTCCACGAGGTCATCGGCGCGGGGCGCGGCGGCGATGTGTGGCTGGCCCACGACACGATGGTGGGCCAGGACGTCGCGCTGAAGCCGGAGCGGGCGGAGGGCGAGGGCGAGACCGCGGTGCGCCGGCTGCTGGGCGAGCCACGCGCCCTGGCCAAGTTCCGCGACCATCCCCACGTCGTGACCCTGTACGACGTCGTCACCGTGGCGCCGGACGGCGGCGGGGGCGAGGCGGACACGTACTGGTTCGTCATGGAGTACGTGCCCGGCGGCGGCCTGGACCGGCAGCCGCCGGTCTCCCCCGAACGGGCGGCCCGCATCGGGGCCCAACTCGCCGACGCGCTGGCCGCCCTGCACGAGGAAGGCATCGTCCACTGCGACGTCAAGCCCGCGAACATCGGCCTCACCCGGCGCGGCGACGCGAAGTTACTCGACTTCGGGGCGGCCTACCGGGCCGGCGGCAGCGAGACCATCACGTTCAACGGCCCGTACAGCTACACCCCGGACTACGCGGCTCCGGAACTGGCCCGGGGCAGCGTCCCCCGGCCGGCGTCGGACGTGTTCTGCCTGGCGGCCACCCTCTACGCCCTGGTCACCGGTACGCCGCCGCGTGGCGGCGCGCGAGGGGAGAACGAGCGGGACGGCCACCGGGAGGACACGGGCTCCCGGGGGAACAGCCAGAGCATGCGGCACCTGCGGGCCGAGCAGGGCTTCGTCGAGATGGACGCCGACGCCGTGGGACCGCTGTACCCCGCCCTGGCCGCCATGCTCCGACGCGACCCACGGCAGCGCCCCGACGCCGCGGAGGCCAGGCACCTGCTGGAGGACATCGCCGCGGCCGGCTCCCGAGCCCCGGTGGACACCCCCGCGGACAGGGCCGCAGCACCCGGGGACACCGCCGCCCTCGACACCGTCACGAGGCGCCGGCGCCGGCCGTTGCTCGCGGCCGCGCTCGCTGCCGGCGCCGTGACCGCTCTGGCACTCGCCCTCGTCCTCGGCGGTGAGGGCGAGGACGGGAAGACCGCGTCCCGGTCCGCCCAGAGCGGGCGACCGGGGGCGCAGGCCCTGATCGGCGACCCGCACACGGCGGACGTGTGCGCCCTCGCCGACACCGCCGCTCTCGACCAGTTCGCCGGCGAGGACGTCCGCAAGGATGTGGACTACGGGAACTTCGACCGCTGCGACGTCCTCGTGGGCGTCGACGACGAGACCCGGATCGACGTGTCCATCCGCCTCCTGGAGAGCGCGCCGCCCCAGGGGGTCAGGCCCTCCCGCACGATCGGGAGGATCAGCATCGTCGACGACGAGGCGGAGGACGACGAGTGCAGCCGGCTGCTGACCACCGGCGGCAGCGCCGAGGAGACCCTGGTCCAGGTGCGCGTCAACATGGGCGAAGGCTCGGTGAACGGCGGCAACGCCACCCTGTGCACGGTCGCCGAAAGAGCCGCCGAGAGCGCGGCCGAGGTCCTCGACGCCGGCCCGCTCCCCCGCCGTGCACCGGCCTACCCGCAGACCTCGCTGGCCTGGCGGAACGCCTGCGAACTCCTCGACGCCACCGCGCTGTCCGCCGTCCCCGGCCTCAGGGCCGACGTGCCGGACACGACGATCGCGAACTGGGGCTGCGAGTGGTCCGGCACCGTCGACGAGCTCGACGCGGAGGTGAGCTTCTTCCGGGACCAGCCCCGTTCCGCTCAGGACGGCACGGTCCTCACACTCAGCGGATACCGCACGGTCGTCAAGCCGAACGACGACGGCGACTCCTGCAGCGCCCTTGTCGAGCACCACAGGTACAAGGGCCAGGATGCCGTGACCGCCGCCGAGATGGTGCGCCTCGACGTCGAGGGCGAACGGCCCATCGAGGATCTCTGCGGGATGGCGCAAGACCTCGCGGCGTCCGCCGCCGACCGGCTCCGCACGCAGTGACGGCAGCCAGGACTCGCGGATGCGGATGATGCGGTGGCCGCGGGCGGGCGGTCACGGTGTGGGACCGCCCGGCAGCGCGGTAGTCCGCGCGTGAGCCGCCGGCCCGGTCGCACGTGGCGAAGCTGCCGTCCAGCAGGATGACGTCGGGGCCGGTCCGGGTTCACGGCCCGGTCGGACCGGCGGGTGGTGCGGGGCCGGTGGCGAGGACGTGGTCGACGGCCGCGTTGAGGGTCTCGATCTCGGCGATGAGGACGGATTCGCGGGTGGGCAGGGCGCGTTCGACCGAGAGTCCGTTGAGGACGACGGTGAGAAGGAACCTGACCGTGCGGGTGTGGTCTCCCGGGGGCAGGGCGCCTTCCTCGGCGAGCACGGTCAGCCAGTGTTCGACACGGCGCTCCGCCTCCCGCTGATGGCCGAGGTACGCGGCGCGTACCTGTTCGGTCGGCTCGGGTTCGATGAACGTCCGGTACATCGTGCCCCATGCGGTTCGCGCGTCCTCGTTGGTGCCGAGCGGTGCGAGAACCTGCCGCAGGCAGTTCAGCAGCCGTTCGCGGGGCGGCAGTGTCCGGTCCCGGATCGGGTCGTCGGGCAGCAGGTACTCGTAGATTCGCGCGAGCAGGCTGTCCTGCAGGGCCCGCTGGGTGGGGAAATGGAACCTCAGCGAGCCAGTGCTCACCCCCGCACGCGCGGCGACCGCGCGCACGCTCAGCTTCGCCGCAACGTCCTCGGCGAGCATCTCCGCGGCGGCCTGGAGGATCAACCCGGCCAACATCCGCCCGGCCGTGGAGGGATCGCTCAAGCGCCTGGGTACCGACTACATCGACCTCTACTACCAGCACCGGGTGGACCCCGGCACGCCCATCGAAGAGACCGTCGGCGCGCTGGCCGAGCTGGTGGCCGAAGGCAAGATCCGGCACATCGGCCTGTCGGAGGCCGGCCCCGCCACGATCCGCCGCGCTCACGCCGTGCATCCGGTCACCGCGGTCCAGACCGAGCACTCCCTGTGGACCCGCGACCCGGAGGCCGAGATCCTGCCCGTCCTGCGCGAACTGGGCATCGGCTTCGTGCCGTACTCCCCGCTTGGCCGCGGCTTCCTGACGGGCAGCATCCGCTCCCTGAACGACCTTGACGCCGACGACTGGCGCCGCACCAACCACCGCTTCGCCGACGGCAACCTGGAACGCAATCTGCGGATCGTCGACGAGGTCCGGGCCGTAGCCGCCGAGATTGACACCACGCCCGCGCAGGTCGCCCTGGCCTGGCTGCTCGCCCAGGGCCATCGACGGCTGACCGAAGACGCACCCTCACGCACGCCGCCGCCCGCCGCGCATCCCGGCCGGACCCGTGCCGCGCCACCCGTTGACCGGACGTCGCGGGTGAGGACAGACTTGAGCATTGGATGAAAGATTCTTCACCAGGCGAACAGACAGGAGGCGCGGCGCAGCAGAGTCAGGACAGCCGGACAGGAGGGGGCAGGGGCCATGGCCGAGATCCGTTCGCTGCGGGACGCCGTCGCCGCGCTGATCCACGACGGCGACACCGTGGCGATGGAGGGCTTCACCCATCTCATCCCCTTCGCCGCCGCCCACGAGGTCATCCGCCAGGGCATCACCGACCTGACCCTCGTGCGCATGACCCCGGACGTGATCTACGACCAGCTCATCGGCGCCGGGGTCGTCCGCAAACTCGTCTTCTCCTGGGGCGGCAACCCCGGTGTCGGCTCGCTGCACCGCTTCCGGGACGCGGTCGAGAACGGGTGGCCGCGCCCGCTTGAGGTGGAGGAACACAGCCACGCCGGAATGGCCAACCGCTACGTCGCCGGCGCGTCCGGGCTGCCGTTCGGCGTCCTGCGCGGCTACGCGGGCACGGGCCTGCCGGAGCGGACGGACACGGTCGGCACCGTACGCTGCCCCTTCACCGGCGAGGAGCTGGCGGCCGTCGCGGCCCTCAACCCGGACGTGACCGTCATCCACGCCCAGCGCGCCGACGCCGCCGGCAACGTCCAGCTGTGGGGACTGCTCGGCGTGCAGAAGGAGGCGGCGCTGGCCGCGCGGCGCGTGCTGGTCACCGTCGAGGAGGTCGTCGAGTCGCTTGAGCCGCGCCCCGGCGCCGTCGTCCTGCCCGCGTGGACCGTCACCGCCGTGGCCGAGGTGCCGGACGGCGCCCGTCCCTCGTACGCGGCCGGCTACTCCGAGCGCGACAACGGCCGTTACCGCGACTGGGACGCGGTCTCCCGCGACCGCGCCGCCTTCGCCGCCTGGCTGGAGACCCACGTACGGGAGGGAGCCCGGTGAGCGGCTGGAGCAGCGACGAGCTGATGACGGTCAACGCGGCGCGCGCGCTCGCGGACGTGCGGACCTGCTTCGTCGGCATCGGCCTGCCGAGCACCGCGGCGAACCTGGCCAGGCGCACGGTCAATCCGGGCCTGGTGCTCCTCTACGAGTCCGGCACGATCGGCTCGAAGCCGACCCGGCTGCCGCTGTCCATCGGCGACGGCGAACTCGCCGACACCGCCGACGCCGTGGTGCCGGTGCCGGAGATGTTCAACTACTGGCTCCAGGCCGGGCGGATCGACGTCGGCTTCCTCGGCGCCGCGCAGCTGGACCGGCACGCCAACATCAACACCACCGTCGTCGACCGCGGCCCCGGCCGGCCGCAGGGCCGGCTGCCCGGCGCGGGCGGCGCGCCGGAGATCGCCGCGAGCTGCGGGGAGGTCCTGGTGGTGGTGCGCCACTCGCCCCGCAGCTTCGTCGAGCGGCTGGACTTCGTCACCTCCGTGGGCCACGGCTCGGGCCCCGGTGACCGCCGCCGCCTCGGGCTGCGCGGCCGGGGCCCCACCGCCGTCATCACCGACCTCGGCGTCCTGCGCCCCGACCCGGCCACGGCCGAGCTGGTACTGGCCGAGCTGCACCCCGGCGTCAGCGCGGAACAGGCGCGGGCGGCCACCGGGTGGCGGCTGAGGACGGCCGACGCCGTCGGCACCACGGCGGCACCCACCGCCGCGGAGCTGCGCACCCTGCGTGCGCTGAAGGCCGCGGGAACGACGGAGACGACCGGGAGGACGGAGACAGCGGAGACGACCGGGAGGACAGGGACGGCGGAGACGACGGGGACGACAGGAGAGCACGTATGACCGCACAACCGCCCACCCAGGCCGACATCGGCGCCGAGATGGCACGCGCCCGCGACGCCTACGCCAAGGCCGTCGCCGACGGCGCGCCCGTACGCCACCACCCCGGCCGCGACTACGCCCCGTACCGCAGCAGCGCGCTGCGCCATCCGCTGCGCCCGCTCGTCGCGGTGGCCGACCCCGAGGCCGCGGAGCTGTCCGGTCCGGTGTTCGGCGTCACCGACGTCACCGACCTCGACCACGACCTGACCCGCCAGCACCCGGGCGAGCCGCTCGGCGAGCGCATCACCGTCACGGGCCGCGTGCTCGACCGGGCGGGCCGGCCCGTGCGCGGCCAGCTGGTGGAGCTGTGGCAGGCCAACGCCTCCGGCCGCTACGCGCACCTGCGCGACCAGCACCCCGCCCCACTGGACCCGAACTTCACCGGCGTGGGCCGCTGCCTGACCGACGACCGCGGCGCGTACACCTTCACCACGGTCCGGCCCGGCGCCTACCCGTGGCGCAACCACACCAACGCCTGGCGCCCCGCCCACCTCCACTTCTCCCTGTTCGGCAACGCGTTCACCCAGCGCCTGGTCACCCAGATGTACTTCCCCGGCGACCCGCTCTTCGCGCACGACCCGATCCTGCAGTCCGTCACGGACGAGGCGGCCCGGCAGCGTCTGGTCGCCGCGTACGACCACGAGCTGTCGACCCCGGAGTGGGCGCTCGGCTACCGCTGGGACATCGTGCTCGACGGGCCCGCCGCCACCTGGGCCGAGGAGGGCCGCCGATGACGCTGCCGCCGACCCCGTCGCAGACCGTCGGCCCCTTCTACGGCTACGCCCTGCCCTTCACCGGCGGCGGCGACCTCGCCCCCGCCGGCCATCCCGACGCCCTCACGGTGCACGGCCGCGTGTACGACGGCGCGTCGGCACCCGTTCCCGACGCGCTGGTGGAGATCTGGCAGCCCGCGCCCGACGGCTCCCGCCGCGGCGCGCCGGGGTCGCTGCGCCGCGATCCGGTGACCGGGCGGTTCGCGGGACGCGACGCCACCGTCTTCACCGGCTTCGCCCGCGTGCCGACCGACGCCGACGGCCACTGGGCGGTGCACACCCTGCCGCCCGGCGGGGTCCCCTACCTCGCGGTCGCCGTCTTCGCCCGCGGCCTGCTGCACCACCTGTACACGCGGGCCTACCTCACCGACGCGCCCCGCACGGCCGACGAGCTGCTGTCCGCGCTCCCGCCGGACCGGCGCGCGACGCTGATCGCGGCGCCGGAGCCGAACCGCACGTACCGCTTCGACATACGCCTCCAGGGCGAAGGGGAGACGGTCTTCCTTGACTTCGGCTGAGACGTCGGCTGAGCCACCCGACGACGCCCCCGGCCCCGGGCTGCCGGCGCCCGGCCGCCCCGGCACGGGAGGCGCCGCACGGCCGCGCACCACCGCGGGAGGCGCCGCATGATCCTGCACCATCGCGTCGAAGGACCGCCCGGCGCGCCGCCGCTGCTGCTCGGCCCCTCCCTGGGCACCTCGACGGCCGTGTGGGACCCGCAGTTGCCCGCCCTCGCCCGCGGCCACCGCGTCGTACGGTGGGGGCTGCCCGGCCACCGCGGCGGGCAGGAGAGCCGCGCCCCCGGCGCGGAGCCCGCCCCCGCCACCGTCGCCGCGCTCGCGGGCCTCGTGCTGGAGCTGGCCGACCGGCTGGGCCTGGACCGGTTCCGGTACGCCGGGATCTCCCTCGGCGGCGCCGTCGGCGCCTGGCTCGCGGCCCACCGCCCCGACCGCGTCGAGGCGCTCGCGCTGGTGTGCACCTCCGCGCACTTCGGCGGCCCCGGCCCGTGGCTCGAACGCGCCGCGCTGGTACGGGACGAGGGCATGGACCCGGTCGCCGACGCCGCCCCGGCGCGCTGGTTCACGCCCGCGTTCGCGGACCGCCCCGCGGCCCGTGCCCGCGTGGCGGACCTGCGCGGCGCGGACCCCGATCGCTACGCCGCCCTCTGCGAGGCGCTGGCCGCCTTCGACCTGCGCGCCGACCTGGCGCGGATCGCCGCGCCCACCCTCGTCGTCGCCGGCCGCGAGGACCCGGCGGCCCCGCCGGGGCACGCCCGCGAGCTGGCCGACGGCATCCCGGGCGCGGGGCTGACCGAGATCCCGCACGCCTCCCACCTCGCGAACGTCGAACGCCCGGCGCCCGTACTGGCCGCGCTGCTCGGCCACTTCGGCGCGCCGCCCGGGGGTACCGCCCACGCGCGAAGCGCTGTGGGGGAGCCCGGCGACGCGGAACGGCACGCCACCGGGACGGCCGTCCGGCGCGCGGTGCTCGGCGACGCCCACGTCGACGGCGCCGCCGCCCGCACGACCGCCTTCACCGCCGGCTTCCAGGACTTCCTCACCCGCTACGCCTGGGGCGAGGTCTGGACCCGCCCCGGCCTCGACCGCGCCACCCGCAGCTGCGTCACCCTCACCGCCCTGGTGGCCGGCGGCCGCACGGAGGAGCTGGCCATGCACGTGCGCGCCGCGCTGCGCAACGGGCTCACCGCCGGGGAGATCGAGGAGGTCCTGCTGCAGTCCGCCGTGTACTGCGGGCTGCCCGCGGCGAACGCCGCGTTCGCGGTCGCCGACCGGGTCCTGGCGGAGACCGGCGCGTCCGAAGCCGCGTCCGAAGAGCCGGACGGGCCACCGGAGTCAGGGGTGGCGGAGGGTCCGGCACGACCCGTGGAACCCGAGGAGGGGGGCACGTGATGCACACCACCGTCGGCATCATCGGCGGCGGCCCGGCCGGTCTGCTCCTGGCCCGGCTGCTGCACCGCTCCGGCATCGACTGCGTCGTCCTGGAGGGCCGCGACCGCACGTACGTGGAGCGGCGCCAGCGCGCCGGCATCCTCGAACAGAGCACGGTCGACGCCCTGCGCGCGGCGGGCGCCGGCGCCCGGCTCGACCGCGAGGGGCTCGCCCACGACGGCATCGAGCTGCGCTTCGACCGCCGCTCGTGCCGCGTCGACTTCCCGTCGCTGACCGGCGGCCGCCGGGTGTGGGTGTACGCCCAGACCGAGGTGGTCAAGGACCTCATCGCGCTGCAACTCAAGGACGGCCCGCCGCTGCTGTTCGGGGCCGAGGCGCTCGCGGTCGAGGACGCCGGCACCGGCCGCCCCGCGGTCCGCTACCGCCACCGGGGCAGGGAGCAGACCCTGACCTGCGACTACGCGGTCGGCTGCGACGGCTTCCACGGCGTGGCGCGGGCCGCGGTCCCGGCCGGGGTCCGGCGCGCGTACGAGCGGACGTACCCGTACTCCTGGCTCGGCGTCCTCGCCGACGTCGCCCCGTCCTGCGACGAGTTGATCTACGCCCACTCGCCGCGCGGCTTCGCGCTGCACAGCATGCGCTCCCCCGCCGTCAGCCGCCTCTACCTCCAGGTGCCGAACGGCACGGACCCCGCCGACTGGCCGGACGAGCGGATATGGGACGAGCTGGACGCCCGGTTCGCCGTCGACGGCGACTGGACGCTCGGCCGCGGCCCGATCACCGCGAAGGCGGTGCTGCCGATGCGCAGCCACGTCCTGGAACCGATGCGGTACGGGCGGGTGTTCCTCGCCGGCGACGCGGCCCACATCGTGCCGCCGGCCGGTGCCAAGGGCCTCAATCTGGCGGCCGCCGACGTCATCGTCCTGGCCCGGGCCCTCGCCCGCCTCCGCACGAGCGGGGACGCCGGGCCCCTCGACGCCTACTCGGACACCTGCCTGCGCCGGGTGTGGCGGGCCGAGCACTTCTCGTACTTCATGACCACGACCCTGCACACCGCGCCGGGGCAGAGCCCTTTCGACACCCGGCTGCAGCTGGCCCAGTTGGAGCGCATCGCCTCCTCCCGGCACGCCGCGGCCGAACTCGCCGAGAACTACACGGGGCCGCCGCTGGGCTGAGCCGGATGGCGCGGCCGTCAGCCCAGCTCGACGATCTCGCAGGTGCGGTCGACGATCTCCCGGGCCGGTCCCTCGAAGCGGCCGCGCAGCTGGTGCACGACGTCCTGCGCGCGGGCGGCGGGCCAGTCCGCGGGCAGGTGCTGCACCGGCAGCCGCGGGTCCACCCGGACGAGCCGCAGCCACTCCGTGAGCAGGCGCAGATAGCGGACCAGGTCGTCGGGGGCGTCGGGGACGGGGTCCGGCATGTCCCAGCGCAGCAGGAAGTCGCTGTAGCCGGCCACCAGGCCGTCGAGGTCGAAGGCGTCGCGCACCATCTGCCCGACGTCCGTCGGGGGCTGGGCGATGCCGGAGAAGACCTTGACCCGGCCCGCAAGCTCCGGGGCGTCCACGACGGGGCCGACGTCGACGCCGGACGGCGCGATCCACATGCCGTTGCCCAGCGCGCCGAAGCCGGACCAGACCAGCCGGGCGCGCAGGTCGTGCCGCTGCCGCTGCCAGGACTCGGGGAGCGAGAAGGCCAGCACGGTCCAGGTGCCGTCCCAGTCGGTGTTGACCGGCCCGCGCTGCCACACGCGCGCCTCGCCGTCGCGCAGGATCTCCGCGGAGCGCTCGGTGAGGCCGAAGTACATCCTGCGGCCCCGGCGGTGCCGGGCGAGCAGGCCCCGGCCCACCATGCGGGTGAGGGTCGAGCGCAGCGCGTGCTCGCTCACGCCGAGCCGGGCGAAGACGTCGATGAAGCTGCCGGAGAAGACGGCGACGTCCCGGCCGAGCACGTAGTTGCCGAGGAAGGTCAGCATCACCGACTGCGGGCGCAGGCCCGCGGTGCCGCCGGCGGAGCCCGTGCGTCTGGCCAGAGGGTCGTCGTCCACTGCAGCGTTCACCGATTCTGCTCCCATGCGGTCAGCGTAATGACAGCGCGCGGCGCGGCGGCCCCGCGGCGGCGTGCCCGCGACCCGTTACCGCGACCCATTGATGTTGGGCAGATTATTGACGACAGTCAAGTTCACGCCTATCTTCACACTGCATTCCCGGCCTCGCCGACCGCCTTCCAGGCCTGGCCCCGCACGGCCGCACGGCACCACGAAACGCCCCTCGCCCGGACACCCCCAACTGCCCCCGGGCGCGGCACCCTCGGGAGGTTGACATGCGCAGATTCCTGCCCCTGCTCGCCGCGGTGGCGCTGCTCGCCACCGCCTGCGGCGACGGCGCCGGAGCAGACGGCGACGGCGGCCCGATCCAGCTCGGCTTCATCGAGTCGCTGTCCGGCACCTACGCCCCTCTCGGCACCGAGGCGGCGAAGACCGTCGAGCTGGCGGTGGACCAGATCAACAAGGAGGGCGGTATCGACGGCCGCACGATCGAGCTGACCACGCTCGACGACAAGACCGCCCCCGACCAGGCCGTCATCCACTTCAACAAGCTCAAGGAGCAGGGCGTCGACGCCATCATCGGCTCGACGTTCTCCAACGCCGCGCTGGCGGTCGCGCCGATGGCGGAGCGGGAGCAGATCCCGTACGTCTCCCTCGCGCCCGCCGACGAGCAGGTGGACCCGGTCCGGCCGCACACCTTCGTCGTGCCGGCGATCTCCTCGAAGTACGCCGAGTCGATGCTGCGGTACTTCGAGGCGGAGGGGATCACCAGGATCGCCGTGGCCTACGACACCAACAACGCCTACGCGAAGGCCGGGTTCGAGGGGATGGAGGAGGGCGCGTCCGCGCACGGCGTGGAGATGGTGCGGATCGAGCGGTTCGAGACCAACACCTCCGACTTCAGCTCCGTCCTCACCCACGTCCGGGGTTCGGACGCGCAGGCGCTGGCCGTGTGGGCGAGCGGGGCGCCCGGGGTGACGATCGCCAAGCAGTACGCCGCCGCCGGGCTCGACATCCCGATGGTGATGACCGCGTCGCAGGCCAGCAAGCTGTGGCTGGAGCCGGTCGGCTCCGCTGCCGAGGGCGTGTACGTGCAGAGCGCGGTCGGCGTGGTCGGCGACGAGCTGCCGGACGGCAGGCTGAAGTCCGTCATCGACAGGATGGCCGACCCGTTCGAGGAGAAGTACGGCTACCCGCCGCCGCAGTTCGCCATGGACGGGTACGCGGGTGTGCTGCTGATCGCCGCCGCGTTCGAGCAGGCCGGCGGCACCGACAAGGCGGAGGTGCGCGCCGCGCTGGAGTCGATGGACCTGGTCACCCCGACCGGCCGCTACACCTACAGCGCCGACGACCACTCGGGCCTGGACGTCGTCAACATCTCCATGAACCAGGTGCGGGACGGCAGGCTGGTACCCACCGAGTGGGGCCGCGAGCAGCTGGCCAAGGCCGCGGAAGACGCGGGATGACGGCCGCGGCGATGCTGCGCGTCGAGGAGCTGAGCCGCGCCTTCGGCGCCGTGTACGCCGTGCGGGACGTGAGCCTGTCCGTCGCCGAGGGCGAGACCCGCGCGGTGATCGGCCCCAACGGCGCCGGCAAGTCCACGCTGTTCAACCTCGTCAGCGGTCATCTCACGCCCGGCCACGGCACCGTGCACTACGCCGCGGGCGACCGGCTGCGCCGTATCGACCGGCTGTCCGCGCACGCCCGCGCCCGCCAGGGCATCGCGATCGTGTTCCAGAGCGCACGGCTGTTCCACGGGATGACCGCCCTGGAGAACGTCATGGTCGGCGCGCACGCCCGCACCCGGCACGGCTTCCTCTCCGCCGCGCTGCGGCTGCCGCGGCACCACCGCGAGGAGGCCGCCATCACCGCCGACGCGCTCGCGGCGCTCGACCGCGTGGGCCTGCGGGACTGGGCCCACCGCTCCGCGGACGCGCTGCCGCTCGGGCAGCAGCGTGCCCTGCAGGTGGCCAGGGCGCTGTGCGCCCGGCCGCGGCTGCTGCTGCTCGACGAGCCGGCGTCGGGACTGCGCGCCGGCGAACGCGAGGCGCTGGCCCGGCTGATCGAGGGCCTGCGCGCGGAGGGACTGACGATGATGCTCATCGAGCACGACGTGGCGTTCGTCGCCCGGCTCGCCGACCGGGTCACCGTGCTCCACCTCGGGCGGCAGATCGCGGAGGGCACCCCCGAGCAGATCCGCGGCGACGACGCGGTCCTGGCGGCCTACCTCGGGCAGGAGGCCCCCGCATGACCTCCTCCACGCGGGACTCCGCCCCGCCCGGCGCCCCCGGCGCCCCCGGCGCCCCCGGCGCATCCTGTGCCCCCGCGGCCGCGGTGGTCGCGGTCGACGACGTCGTCGTCCGCCACGGCACCGCGACCGCCGTGGACCGGGTCAGCCTGACCGTCGCCCCCGGCGAGGCGGTCGCCCTGGTGGGCCCGAACGGAGCCGGGAAGACCTCGCTGGTCAACACGATCATGGGGTTGATCCGGCCGGCGGCCGGTCGCGTGGCCGTACGCGGCCGGGCGGCGCTGGTGCCCGAGGGCCGCCAGATGTTCCCCGACCTGGACGTGGAGGACAACCTCCGGCTCGGCGCCTGGCCGCTGCGCTCCCGCGGCGCCGCCGCACGCGACACCTCCCGGGTCTACGAGGTGCTGCCGGACCTGGCGGGCATCCGCCGCCGCAAGGCGGGCACGCTGTCCGGCGGTGAGCAGCAGATGGTCGCGTTCGGCCGGGCGCTGATGGCCGACCCGGACGTGCTCGTCGTCGACGAACTCTCCCTCGGCCTCGCCCCGCTCATCACCGCGGCGCTCGCGGACCACCTGCGGGAGCTCAACACCGTCCGCGGTCTCGCCCTGCTGCTGATCGAGCAGAACGCCCGGCTGGCGCTGGAGCTGTGCACGCGCGCCTACGTCCTGGAGTCGGGCCGCGTCCGCGCCGAGGGCCCGTCGGCCCGGCTGGCGGAGAGCGCCGAGGTCGCGGCCGCCTACCTCGGCGGCCCCGCGGAGCCGCCGCCGGCGGCCGGCGGCGCGGAAGGAGACGGGGCGTGAGCGAGTTCGTCCAGTACCTGGTCTCCGGGCTCGCCGTCGGCTGCAGCTTCGCGCTGCTCGGCAGCGGCCTGGTGACGATCCACCGGGTGACCCGCGTGGTGAACTTCGCCCAGGGCATGTTCGCCGTGGTCGCGGGCCTGACCGCGGGCTCGCTGCTGTCGGCGGGGCTGCCGCACGGTCTGGCCGAGGCCGTCGCCGTGCTGACGGCGGGCGCGGCGGGGCTGCTCGTCGGCGTCGCCGCCGTCGGCCGACGCGGCACCAGCCCGCAGTCCGCGCTGATCGTCACCCTCGGCATCGGCTTCCTGGCCTACGCGGTCGAGATCGTGATCTGGGGCGAGGACCCGCGCTCGTTCCCCGGGCTCGGCGGGGCGGTGGAGATCGCCGGCGCGCACCTGCAGAAGCAGTACTTCCTGGTGATCGGTGCGGCGGCGCTCGCCTTCGCCGCGCTGGGCCTGTTCTTCACCCGCACCCTCCTCGGCAAGGCGCTCGGCGCCTGCGCCTCGAACCCGTACGCCGCGCGCGCCGTCGGCATCGACGTCACCCGCATGGGGCTCGTCGCCTTCACCCTCGGCGGCGTGCTCGGGGGCGTGGCCGGCGTGCTCGTCACGCCGCTGCAGTCCCTGTCGTACAACAGCGACGTCCTGCTGATCACCAACGGGTTCGCGGCCGCGATCCTCGGCGGCCTGACCCGGCTGGGCCCCGCGCTGGCGGGCGGGCTCGCCCTGGGCGTCGCGGAGTCCATGGTCGCCGGCTACTACGAGGCCTCCTACCAGAGCGTCGTGGCGCTGGCCCTGATGCTCGCGGTCATGGTCTGGCGGGCCTCGCAGCACACCGCCCTGCAGGAGGAGGCTTCACTGTGAACAAGCCGACGACGCAGCCGCGCTCCCAGGGGGGACCGCCGACCCGCGCGCGGCGCGCAGCGGGGAAGCGGTCACCGGCGCCGGCGCGGACACCGGCCCGGCTCGCCGCCTTGGGACCCGCCGCCCGGTTGCGCCGGCCCCGCGTCCTGGCCGTCGTCGCCGTGTGCGCCGCCGCCCTGGCGCTGCCGCAGGTGCTGCCGGCCTCGGACGTCCCGGTCCTCGTCACGCTGCTGCTGTCGGCCATCGTGGTCACCGGGCTGTCGATGCTCATGGGCTATGCGGGTCAGATCTCCCTCGGCCACGCGGCGTTCTACCTCATCGGCGCCTACACGGCCGCGCTCCTCGCCACCCACGGCAGGCCGACGTGGCTCGGCCTGGCCGCCGCGCCGCTGGCCGCGGCCGTCGTCGCCGCGGTGATCGGCGTGCCGCTGCTGCGGCTGCGCGGCCACCAACTGGCGTTCGCGACACTCGCCATGCAGCTCATCCTGCTCAACGTGGTGGGACAGCAGGAGTGGACCGGCGGCGACATCGGCCTGCAGGGCGTGCCCCGGCTGACGGTGGCCGGATACGAGTTCAGCAGCGCGAAGTCGTACGCCTACCTCACGCTCGCCGCCCTCGCCCTGGTCGTGATCGTCACCCGCAACGTGGTCGCCTCCCGCCCCGGCCGCGGCCTGCGGGCGCTGGCGACCAGCGAGGTGGCCGCCGAGTCCGCCGGGGTGCCGGTGGTGGCGTACAAGCTGGCGGTCTTCAGCCTCTCGGCCGGCTTCGCGGGCCTCGCGGGCGGGATCTACGCCTTCTACACCGGCTACCTGGCGCCCGGGTCCTTCCCGGTGCTGCTGTCCTTCGAGTTCGTGGTGATGGCCGTGATCGGCGGCCTGGGCACCGTGTGGGGCGCGCTCGCCGGCGCGGCCGTGATCACGCTGCTGCTGCAGGAGCTGAACGAGCTGGGCACCGCCGAGGGCATGCCGGGCTCCGCCCCCGCCGTGCTGTCGTACGCGGTGTACGGGCTGCTCCTCGTCCTCGTCGTGCTGTACCTGCCGCGCGGCCTGGTGCCGAGCGCGACGGCGTGGTGGGAGCGGCGCCGGGCGCGGCGCCGCTCCGGCGGCCCCCACGACGACAGCCCGGCCGACGGTCCCGGCACCGGCACCGGCGCTGCGGCCGGGAAGGGGACGTAGCGGCGGCGACGGCGCGGCCGCCGCCCTGTGCGCCGGCGTGCCGCGTTCCTCTACGGTGTCCCCCAGATCCAGCAGGGGGAGTGTCCATGCCGCCGTCCCGTACGACGCCGCCCGGCGCCGCAGGGCAGTCCGCCGGCGGGGTGCCGCCGGCCGAGGCCGTCGCCCCGCTGCTGCGCGGCGTCGCGGTGCTGCGCACGCTCACCGACGCCGGCGGGACGCTGAGCCTGAGCGAGCTGGAACGCGCCACCGGCCTGGCGCGCTCCACCGTCGACCGGGTGACCGGCACGCTCGCGCGCATGGGCTACCTGCGGCTGGACGGCCGCGACGCCGCCCTGTCCCCGCGGCTGATGGAGCTGGGCAACGCCTACCTCGCCGCCCTCCGGCTCCCCGGGCTGCTCGACGGGTACGCCGAGGAGCTGGCCGACGAGCTGGACGAGTCCGTCTCCCTGGCCGTCCCCGACGGCGACGGCATCCGCTTCATCCACCAGGCGACCCGGCGCCGCACCATGTCCCTGAGCTTCCGCATCGGCGACCTGCTGCCCGCCGAGCGCACCGCGCCGGGGCCGGTGTTCGCCGCGGACTGGACCGAGGCGCAGTGGGCGCGGTGGGCCGCGCGCCGGGACGCCGACCCCGAGGACCGGGGCTTCCCGGGCGTGCCGCCGCGCGGCCGGGACGGCCGCGCGCCCCGCGGCCGGGACGACTTCGCCGGGCGCGCGCCGCGGGCCCGCGACCGGGGCTGGGCGGTGGACGACCAGCTGATCGAGCCCGGTCTCATCGCCCTCGCCCTGCCCGTACGCGACCCGGACGGCCGGGTGGTGTGCGCGCTCAGCGTGGTGAGCCACACCAGCAGGCACAGCGCGGACTCGCTGCCGGAGGCGCTGCTGCCCCACGTGCGCGCGACCGTGGCCGCGATGGAGCGGGAGCTGCGGCAGGCCGGACCCTCCCCCGCCGGCTACACCCCCGTTGGCGGGGGTACCCCCACTCCCGCCGGCTACACCCCCGTTGGCGGGGGCACCCCCACTCCTACGCCCCCCGCGCCCGCCGGGCTCGCCGCCTGGACCGGCGCGTCCAAGCAAGAGCTGGGCAGGGAGTTCGTCGAATCGCTCGCCCGCGGCCTGACCGTGCTGACGGCGTTCGGCGAGGGCCGCGAGGCGCTGACGCTCGCGGCCGTCGCGCGGGCCACCGGGCTGGCCCGGGCCACCGCCCGCCGCGCCCTGATCACCTGGGAGCACCTCGGGTACGTCGCCGGGGCCGAGGGGACGTTCCGGCTCACCCCGCGGGTCCTCGCCCTCGGCTTCCCGCCGCTCTCCCGCACGACGCTGCCGCAGATCGCCACGCCGCACCTCGCCGCGCTGGCGCGGCGGGTGCACGACTCGGCGTCGCTGGCCGTGCTCGCCGGGGACGACGTGCAGTACACCGCGCGGGTGGCCACGAGCCGCATCATGAGCGTCAACATCACCCTCGGCACCCGCTTCCCCGCCTACGCGACGTCCATGGGCCGGGTGCTGCTCGCCGGCCTGCCGGACGCCGAGCGCGCGGCCCGGCTGGCGCGTACGGAGCTGCGGCCGCTCACCCCGTACACGCTCACCCGGCGGCCGGACCTGGCGAAGGCCCTGGACCGCGTCCGGCGCGAGGGGTACGCCCTGGTCGACGAGGAGCTGGAGGAGGGGCTGCGCTCGATCGCCGTGCCGGTGCGCGACCGGGACGGGGAAGTCGTGGCGGCGGTCAACGTCGCGATGCACAGCAGCCGCCGCAGCGTCGCGGAGTGCGTCGCCGGCGTCCTGCCCGAGCTGCGCGCCGAAGTCGCCCGCATCGAGGCCGACCTGCACGTCGCCGGGCGGTTCGCCCGTATCCCCGCGGCCTGAGCCCGGGGCCCTTGACTTCCCGGGCGGCCGGGAGGACGCTGACCGCCCGACGAAGAGTGAATGAGACTTCACTGAGCGAACACGCCTGTCGGAGCCGGGCTCTGCACCGCACAGCCGCAGGAGAGGACCCGCCGCCATGCCCGTCACGCGCGAACTACTCATCGGCGGCAAGGACATGCCCGCCGCCTCCGGCCGCACCACCGCCGACACCGGCCCCTCCGGCGAGGTGTACGCCACCGTCGCCGCCGCCGGGCCCGAGGACGTCGCGCGGGCGGTGGCGGCCGCCGACGCGGCCTTCCCCGCGTGGGCCGCGGTCAGCCCGTTCGCGCGCCGGGCGGTCTTCCTCGACGCCGCGGACCTGCTCGACGGCCGGGCCGACCGGGTCGCCCGGCTGATGGCGGAGGAGACCGGCGGCACCCGGCCGTGGGCGCTGTTCAACGTCGCCCTCGCCGCGCACATCCTACGGGAGGCGGGCGCCGCGGTCACCGCGCCCCGCGGTGACGTGCTCAGCGCCCAGGAGGAGGGCGTGCTGGGCATGGCGGTGCGCGAGCCGATGGGCGTCGTCGCCGCGTTCGCGCCCTGGAACGCCCCCGTCATCCTGGGCGTACGAGCCGTGGCCGCGCCGCTCGCGGCCGGCAACGCCGTCGTGCTGAAGCCGAGCGAGGACGCGCCGCTGGCCTGCGGACTCCTCGTCGCCGACGTACTGCGCGAGGCCGGGCTGCCCGACGGCGTGCTGAACGTGGTCACCAACGCGCCGGAGGACGCGGCCGGGATCGCCGAGGCCCTCATCTCCGACCCCCGGGTCCGTGCCGTCAACTTCACCGGGTCCACGGAGGTGGGGCGCGCCGTCGGCACCCGCGCGGCCGCCCACCTCAAACCCGCGCTGCTGGAGCTGGGCGGCAAGAACTCCGTCGTCGTGCTCGCCGACGCCGACGTGGGCCACGCGGTCGACGCCGCCGCCTTCGGCGTCTTCCTCAACTCCGGTCAGATCTGCATGTCGGCGGACCGTGTCCTGGTCCACGAGAGTCTCGCCGGGGAGTTCTCCGAGCGGTTCGCCGCCAAGGCCGCCGGGCTGCCGGCGGGCGACCCCCGGCAGCCGGGCACCGTGGTCGGCCCGCTGATCAGCGCGGCCGCCGCACAGCGGGTCGCCGGGCTGGTGGCGGACGCGGTGGCCGGCGGCGCCACGGTGCTCGCCGGCGGCGGGGCCGCCGAGGGGGCGCTGTACCCGGCCACGGTCCTCACCGGGGTCGGCGAGGCGAGCGACCTGTACCGCGCCGAGTCGTTCGGCCCGGTGTGCGCCGTCACCGCCTTCGCCGACGACGACGCGGCCGTGTCCCTGGCCAACGACACCGAGAACGGCCTGACGTGCGGCATCATCACGGAGAACGCCACCCACGGGCTGGCCGTCGCCCGCCGCGTGCGCACCGGCATCGTGCACGTGGGCGACCAGTCCGTCGCCGACGAGCCGCAGGCCCCGTTCGGCGGCGTCGGCGCCTCCGGACACGGGCGGTTCGGCGGCCGCTGGGGCATCGAGGCCTTCTCCTGCACGCGCTGGCTGACCGTCGCCACCCGGCACGCGGCATATCCCTTCTGAGGGTCCCTTCTGACGCATGCCCGTCCGGGCCGCCGCGGTCCCCTCCTCGTCCGCGGCGGCCCCGGGTCGGTCCGGGAGGCGGGGCCGTCAGGCGTAGAAGCGGGAGATGCTCTGCAGCACGCAGGCCGGCTTCGCGCCGCCCTCGATCTCGATCGTGCCGTCGACGGTGAGCTGCACGCCGCCGCCCGGCACGTCCGCGACCTCGGCGAGCCGCGCCGCCAGCCGGATCCGCGCGCCGGCCGGGACCGGCGCGGGGAAGCGGACCCTGTTCAGGCCGTAGTTGACCTTCGTGGTGACGCCCTCGACCGCAAGGAGCCCGGTGAACAGCGGGAGGAACAGCGACAGCGTGAGGTGCCCGTGGGCGATGGCCGCGCCGAAGGGGCCGGCCGCGGCGCGTTCGGGGTCGGTGTGGATCCACTGGTGGTCGCCGGTGGCGTCGGCGAAGGCGTCGATGCGGTCCTGGGTGATCTCGGTCCAGGCGGTGGTGCCCAGGTCGCTGCCGGCGAGCTTCCGCAGCTCGGCCAGGCCGTTGACGGTGACGGTCATCGGGGGCTCCTGTCGTCGGGGGTGCCGTGCCGGCTGCGGACGCGGGCCTTGAGGAGCTTGCCGGAGGCGGTGCGGGGCAGTTCGGCCACGGTCACGACGGACTTGGGGATCTTGTACGGGGCGAGCCGGCCGGACAGCGCCGCGAGGACCTCGTCCGGGTCGAGGACCGCGCCCTCGCGGGCGACGACCACCGCGCGGCCGACCTCGCCCCACTTGTCGTCGGGAACGCCGATGACGGCGCACTCCACGACGTCGGGGTGGGCGAGCAGGGCGTTCTCGACCTCGGCGGGGTAGATGTTCTCGCCGCCCGAGATGATCACGTCCTTGAGGCGGTCGACGATGGTGACGTAGCCGTCGGCGTCGACGCGGGCGGCGTCGCCGGAGCGGAACCAGCCGTCGGCGAAGGCCGCGGCGCTCTCCTCGGGCAGGCCCCAGTAGCCGGGCATGACGTGCGGGCCGCGCACCAGGACCTCGCCGGTCTCGCCGACGTCCACCGGGGTGAGGTCGGGGCGGGCGACGCGCACGTCGCTGAAGAAGTGCGGCACGCCCGCGGAACCGGCCTTGGCGGTGGCGTGCTCGGCGTCGAGGAAGAGGGTGCCGGGGGCCGCCTCGGTCATGCCGTAGCCCTGCAGGAGGGTCAGGCCGCGGCGCTGGCAGGCGGCGATGAGCGGGGCGGGGACGGGAGAGCCGCCGCAGGTGAGGAGGCGCAGCGAGGAGAGGTCCGCGTCGTCCCACCGCGGGTGGCGGACAATCCGGTCGTACATCGCGGGCACCCCGAACAGGAACGTGACGCGGTGCCGCTCGACGAGGTCGAGGGTGCCGCCCGGGTCGAACGCACCGGTGACGACGCAGGTGCCGCCCTTGAGCAGCACCGGCAGCGCGAGCATGTTGAGCCCGGCGATGTGGAACAGCGGCGCGGAGACGAGGGCGACCTCGTCGGCGGCGAGGTCGTGGTCGATCAGGACGTTGACCGCGTTCCAGGTGAGGTTGCCGTGGGTGAGCACGGCGCCCTTGGGGCGGCCGGTCGTGCCCGAGGTGTACACGAGGAGCGCGGTGTCGTCGAGGGCGACCGGCTCGTCGAGGGGGTCGCCGGCCGCGGCGGCGAGCAGGTCCTCGTACGCGGCGTCGCCCGCGGGGAGGCGCACGGGGGCGGCGCCCGCGGCGGCTGCGGCAGCCTCGGCCGCCACGGCCCCGTGCGAGGGCGGGTGGAGCAGCGCCCGGGCGCCGGAGTCGGCGAGCTGGTACGCGACCTCGGGCGCGGTCAGCCGGAAGTTGAGGGGGACGAACACCGCGCCGAGGATCCCGGTGGCGAACAGCGCCTCCAGGAAGGCGGGGTGGTTGGGGCCGAGGTAGGCGACGCGGTCCCCGCGCCGGACGCCGTGGGCGTGCAGGACGTGGGCGAGGCGGGTGGAGCGGTCGTGCAGCCCGGCGTAGCTGACGGCCCGCGGGTCCGGTCCGTGGTGGAGCAGGGCGGTGCGACGGGGGGTCTTGCGGGCCCGCCGCGCGGGCCACGACCCCAGTCCCTCGTTGCGCATCTGTGCGCCCCTTTGCGGCTCGACGGGGGTTTACGAGCGGGTGAGCCCGAGCAGCCGGGCGGCGTTCTCCTTCAGGATCGCGGGCCTGACCTCGTCCTTGATGGGCAGCTCGGCGAAGTCCGCAAGCCACCGGTCGGGGGTCAGGACGGGGAAGTCAGAGCCGAAGAGCACCTTGTCCTTCAGCAGCGAGTTGGCGTACTTGACCAGCTGCGGCGGGAAGTACTTCGGCGACCAGCCGGACAGGTCGATGTGGACCCCGGGCTTGTGCGTGGCCACGGCCAGCGCCTCGTCCTGCCAGGGGAACGACGGGTGGGCCAGGATGATCTTCAGCTGGGGGAAGTCGGCGGCGA
This sequence comes from Streptomyces synnematoformans, assembly GCF_039531005.1. Classification (NCBI taxonomy): domain Bacteria; kingdom Bacillati; phylum Actinomycetota; class Actinomycetes; order Kitasatosporales; family Streptomycetaceae; genus Streptomyces; species Streptomyces synnematoformans. Next base: position 101,048 of record NZ_BAAAPF010000002.1, on the reverse strand, counting down.
CGTCGTCCACGCACATCGGGTGGGAGTACTTCAGCCGGATGCCGCCCCCGCCGGGGACGCCCGCGCCGATGCCGGTCTGCCCGGTGTGGAACAGCGCGATGGTGCCGGTCTCCTCGATCACCTCGTACAGCCCGTAGGCGAGGCGGTCGTCGGGGAAGAACCCCTGGATGCTGGGGTGGAACTTGAACCCGCGCACCCCGTGCTCCTCGACCAGCCGGCGGGCCTGCCGCACGCCGGCGCGGCCGCGGAAGGGGTCGATGCTGGCGAAGGGGATGAGCACGTCGGGGTTGGCCGCGGCCGCCTCGGCGACCTCTTCGTTGGGGACGGGCCGGGTGCCGGTCGCGGACTCGGCGTCGACGGTAAAGACCACCGCGGCCATGTTCCGCTCGCGGTAGTACGCGGCGGTCTCCTGCAGAGTGGGCTTGCGCTCGCCCTGGACCTTGAAGTACGCGCTGGACGCGGCGTGCAGGCCGGCGTCGAGGGAGGCGTGGCCCCGCGCGGACACCTCGGCGTGGGTGTGGACGTCGAGCGCGGCGATGCGGTCGACGTCGATGGCGGCCGTCACGACGGGCCGCCCTCCGGGGACCGCGGGGCCGGGGGCTCCGGCGTCGGGAGCTTCGGCGGGAGGATGCCCACCGACTGCGGCTCGCGGCCGACCGAGGTGTGCCAGGCGGCGGCGACGGCCTCCGGGGTCCAGCCCCCGTCCGCGTACGCGACGGCGGTCTCCTGCGGGTGCGACCACAGGGTGAGCCGGTCGCCGCCGATGCCGATGCACTGCCCGGTGATGTCGCGGGCGGCGTCGGATGCCAGGAACGGCACGAGCGCGGCGCAGTCCTCCGGGGTGCCGAAGCCCTCGCCCTTGCGCAGGAAGTCGGGCAGCGGCTCGCCGCGGTGCAGCGCCTCCACGTAGGGGGCGAAGGCCGCGATGGTCTCGGTCATCGCGGTGGCGGCGACCGGCACCACCGCGTTCACCGTGATGCCCGCGCGGGCCAGCTCCATGGACCAGGTGCGGGCCATGGCGGCGATGCCGGCCTTGGCGGCGGCGTAGTTGGTCTGCCCGAAGTTGCCGCGCTGCCCCGCGGGCGAGCCGACGAGCACCAGGGTGCCGCCCCCGCCCTGCTCGCGCATGCGCACGGCGGCGGCGCGGGCGCAGGTGAAGGTGCCCCTGAGGTGGGTGGTCACGACGGCGTCGAAGTCCTCGTCGGTCATCTTCCACAGCACCCTGTCGCGCAGGATGCCGGCGTTGGTGACCATGACGTCGAGCCGCCCGAACTCCGCCACGGCGCGGTCGACGAGGCGCTCGGCGGCCTCCGCGGTGCCGACGGCGGCGGCCTCGGCGACGGCGCTGCCGCCGGACTCCCGCAGGGACTTCGCAGCCCGCTCGGCGACGCCGGCGTCGAGGTCGTTGACGACGACGGACGCCCCGGCCGCGGTGAGCGCGGCGGCGTAGGCGAGGCCGAGCCCGCGGCCGCTGCCGGTCACGACGGCGGCCTTGCCGGTGAGTTGAGGGCCGCCGGGCGGGGCCGGCGGGGCGGTGGCGGAGGGATCAGGCACGTGGTGTCCCTTCTCGGAGCGGACGGCGGCGGCGGGCGGCCGGGGAGCTGCGCGCCCGGCCCCGCGGCGGGCCGACAGAAAGGAAGTTATGACCAATAATTGTTGTCGTCAATAGTTGTTGAGAGCCAGTATGTGGGGCATGCTGGTGCTGTCCCGTCCGACGCCCCGTGGGCACACGGGCCAGCACCCGGAGCACGACATCACCGACCACGACCCGCCCTGGATGCGCGACCTGCACGCCGACACCGGCTATCTGCTGTACCGGCTCGGGCTGCGCTCCGGCCGGCTGTTCAACGCCACCCTGGAGGAGTCCGGGCTGCGGCTGCGGCACTACGCGCTGCTGCGCTATCTCGCCTCCGTGGACGGCGCCCCGCAGCGGGAGCTGAGCGAGCGCCTCGGCTACGACCCGAGCGCGATCGTGAGCCTCGTGGACGACCTGGAGCGGTTCGGCTTCGCCGTCCGCACGGCCTCCCCCGCCGACCGCCGCAGCCGCATCGTCGCCCTCACCGACCGGGGCCGGGACACGCTGCGCGACACCGGCAAGGGCGGTCGCCGGGTCACCGACGAGCTGCTCGCCCCGCTGCACCCCGACGAGCGGGCCACGCTGCACGCGCTGCTGCTGCGCATCGCGGAACCCGGGCCCTCCGAGTAGAGCTGACGGACGGCGCCGATGCCGGACCCCGCAGGACAGCAGCCGCAGGGCCGCGGGCCCGGCGCGGCGCCGCCGCACTCCCGCTCCGCCGCGGACCGGCTGCTGGCCGTCCTCGGCGCGTTCGACCACGCCAACCCGGCGCTGTCGCTGACCGGGATCGCCCGGCGCGCCCGCCTCACCCCCGCCACCGCGCACCGCCTGGTGGGGGTCCTGACCGCGTGGGGCGCGCTCGAACGGGACGAGCGGGGCAGTTACCACATCGGGCTGCGGGTGTGGGAGCTCGCGGCGCTGGCCCCGCGCGGCCATGCGCTGCGCGAGGCGGCGCTGCCGTTCCTGGAGGACCTGTACGAGGCCACCCACGAGAACGTGCATCTCGCGGTCCGCGACGGCCTGGACACGGTGTACATCGAGCGGATCTCCGGCCGCTCCGCGGTCGGCGTGCGCAGCCGGGTCGGCGCGCGGTGGCCGCTGCACGCCACGGGCGTCGGCCTGGTGCTCCTCGCCCACAGCTCCCCGGCCGTCCAGGACGAGGTGTGCGCACGGCCGCTGGTGGCCTTCACGCCGCACACGCTCTCCGATCCGGTGCGGCTGCGGCGCACCCTGGCCGACGTCCGGCGCACCGGATGCGCCGTGAGCGACCGCCAGATCACCGAGGACGCGCTGTCGGTGGCCGCGCCGGTGCGCGGCCCGCGCGGCGACGTGGTGGCGGCGGTGTCGCTCGTCGTCCACGCCGCGGGGACGCAGCCGCCGATGCTGATCCCCGCCGTGCGGCTGGCGGCCCGCGGCATCTCGCGGGCGCTGGGCCGGCCGGGGGCGCCGCCTCTCGGGGAGGGTCCCGGTCCCGGCTGACCGCGGCGCCGCGGGGGCCCGGTGCGCGCGCGGCGGGGGCGGGGCGGTGAGCGTGCGGGTCGGGCGGGGGCGCATGGCGCGTCGCTCCCTTTCTCCGGGCGGAGCGGGTGCGGGCTCCCGGGGGAGGCGCCGGGAGCCTGACGCGGAATGTAGGGCGAATTTCCAACCACAGTCAATAAATCGCACAACATCGGCGGGAGGCTTTCCACCGGGCGGAAGTCCCGTTGCCCGCCGGCGCCGGCCGTCACGACGCTGACCGCAGGACCCCCGGCGGAGCGGAGCGGCTCCGCCCCGCAGCGAGGAGAGCGCCATGACCGCATTCCCCAGGAACCAGTGGTACGTCGCCGCATACGGCAGCGAGGTGGGCCGGGAACTGCTCGGCCGGACGGTCCTCGGCGAGCCGATCGCCTTCTACCGGACCGCGGACGGCGCGGGCGAGGTCGTCGCCCTGGCCGACCGCTGCGTGCACCGCCGCTACCCGCTGTCGCAGGGCCGGCTGGACGGCGACACGCTGGTGTGCGGATACCACGGCTTCACCTACGACAGGACCGGCGCCTGCGTCTTCGTCCCCGGGCAGAAGCGCGTTCCGCGCACCGCCCGCGTGGCGGCGTACCCCGTCGTGGAGCAGGACTCCCTCGTCTGGGTCTGGATCGGCGAGCCCGCCCTCGCGGACCCGCGGGCCGTGCCGCGGGCGCCGCATCTGGCGGGCCCGGGGTGGACCTCGGTCAGCGGCATGGAGCCCGTCGACTGCGACTTCGGGCTGCTGGTCGACAACCTGCTGGACCTCTCCCACGAGACGTACCTGCACGGCGGCTACATCGGCACCCCCGAGGTCGCCGAGACGCCGATCACCACGGAGGTCGACGAGGGCGCCGGCATCGTACGCGTCAGCCGGCACATGGACGACGCCGCGTGCCCGTCGTTCTACGCCCGCTCCACCGGGATCGAGGGCCGCATCACCCGCTGGCAGGACATCGAATACCACGCGCCCTGCCTGTACCTGCTGCACAGCCGCGTCGCCCCCGTCGGCGTCCTGCCGAACCCGGACGGCACCGACCCGGACGCCTTCCACATCGAGATCACCTACGCCATCACCCCGTCCGCCCCCGGCAGGGTCTACGACTTCTGGGCCGTCTCCCGGGACTTCGCCCGGGACGATCCGGAGGTCACCACCGTCCTGCGGGACCTCAACCACACCGTGGTGATGCAGGACGTCGACGCGCTCACCATCCTGCAGCGGGCCCTGGACGCCGAGCCGGCCGGCGGCCAGGAGCTGAGCATCAACATCGACACGGGCGGCCTCGCGGCCCGGCGCATCCTCGCGCGGCTGGCCGAGGAGGGCGCGGCGCCCGGGGAGCGCGTCTCGTGAGCGGCGGCCCCGGCACCGAGGTGTTCCGCGTCGACTGGCTGCCGGGCACGGACCTCCTGCACGGCGTGTGCCACTGCGGCGCCGAGCACGTCGCGCAGGACCCCGTCGAGATGTGGCGGTGGATGCTCGCCCACCCCGTGGGGCACACGGCATGACCGAGCCCGCCCTGGACCTCGTCGTCGCCGGCAGGCGCCGGGCGGCCGACGGGGTCCTCGCGCTCACCCTCCGCCACCCCGCGGACGAGGAGTTGCCCGCCTGGCGGCCGGGGGCGCACGTGGACCTGCTGCTGCCCGCCGGGCGCGTACGGCAGTACTCGCTGTGCTCGGACCCGGCGGACCGCCGCCGCTGGCGGATCGCGGTGCTGCGCGAGCGGGGCGGGCGCGGAGGCTCCGCCTACGTGCACGACCACCTGCCGGTGGGCGCGCCGGTACGGGTGCGCGGGCCCCGCAACGCGTTCGCGCTCCACCCGGCGCCGCGCTACCGGTTCGTCGCCGGCGGCATCGGGATCGCCCCGATCCTGCCGATGGTCGCCGCGGCGGACGCGGCCGGCGCGGACTGGTCGCTGCTCTACGGCGGCCGCACCCGCGCCGCCATGTCCTTCACCGGCGAACTGGCCGGCTACGGCGACCGCGTCGCCGTCGTCCCCCAGGACGAGTCGGGCCTGCCCGACCTCGCGCCGCACCTGGGCGCGCCGCGGCCGGACACCCTCGTCTACTGCTGCGGGCCGGCGCCGCTGCTGGACGCGGTGGCCGGCCTGTGCGGCTCCTGGCCGGCGGGAGCGCTCCACACGGAGCGCTTCCAGCCGCGCACGTCCCCGGACGCCTCTCCGGACACGTCCCGGGACACCGGCCCCGACCACGCCTTCGAGCTGGTGCTCGCGCGCTCCGGCCGCACCCTCGCCGTGCCCGCGGACGCCTCCGTGCTCGACACCGTACGGGCGGCGGGCGTCGAGGTGCTCTTCTCCTGCACCGAGGGCACCTGCGGCACCTGCGAGACCGACGTCCTCGAAGGCACGCCGGACCACCGCGACTCGCTGCTCACCGAAGAGGAGCGGCAGGCGGGCGACACGATGATGATCTGCGTCTCGCGCTGCCGCGGGACCCGCCTGGTGCTCGATCTCTGATCTCTCACCGGACTTCCCAGGCCGGCCGGTGGAGCCGATCGTTGTACACGATGATGTCGGCGCGGCCGGCCGGGCGGGCCGTGGCGAAGTAGAGCTGCTGGGCGGGGATGTAGCGGTGGCGCCAGGACCGCTCGATCTCGGCGGCGCCGGCGGCGGACCCGGCCAGCGCCGCACTCCGGTCCCTGGCGCGGTCCACCGTCTGCGCGAAGGGGACGGACACGAAGACGCGCAGGTCCCACCGGTCGACGAGTTCCGGGCGCAGGAGGAACACGCCGTCGAAGAGCAGGACGGCGTCCGCGGGGGCGGTCGCGACCGGCGGGGACGAGGCGGTGTCGGTGTCCGCGTCGTAGACCGCGTGCCGGAACCTCCGGTCCCCGCCCGGGCCCAGCGGATCGAGCAGGACCCGGCACAGCGCGGCGCGGTCGTGGGCATCGAAGTAGCAGCCTTCGGCCGAGTACCGGCCGCGCCGGTAGCGCCGGGCACGGGGGACGAGGAAGTCGTCGACGGTCGCGCGGATGACGGCGCGGTCCTCCGCGCGCAGGACGGCGGCGAGTTCGTCGGCCAGCATGGTCTTGCCGGCGGCGGGCGGCCCGTCGACGGCGACCCGCAGCGGGTGCGCGGCCGTGACGGACCTGATCGCCTCGGCCAGCATGCTGATCAGCTCGCCACGGGTGCCTTGTCCCATTGCCGCCTCTCCGGGGTGGGGCGTAAGCGCAAGCACGGGTCTCTGGTTCCCGCCGGGTCGCCTCTGTATGTTCTGTCGCGTGTGGGAAGGATTCCGCAGGCGCAGGAGGACACGGCGACACGGGGCCGGGCGGGGGCGGGAGTTGGAGCTGGAGCGGCAGCTCCAGGAGTGCCGGCTGGCGCTGGCCGAGCGCGATCAGTCGGTACGCCGACTGCGCGCCGACCTGGACCGCGCCCGGGACGCGTCCGGGGACGAGGCCGTACGGCAGGGGCACGCCCGGGTCGAGGAGCTGGTGGAGGCCATGGGAGCCGCGCTGGTGCAGCTGGCCACGCAGGCCCAGCTGCACCGCAACGGCACCGTGGAGGTGCGTGCGGACGACGTGGTCGCGGTCGGCGCGCGACTGATGCGGTCGTTGTCCGCGGCCGGTGTGGACACGCTCGGCACGCTCGACGAGGAAGTCGCGTTCGATCCCGGCCGGCACGATCCCCTGAGCATGAGCAGCGCACCGGAGGCGGGGGCACGGGTGCGGATCCGGGTGGTCGGCCTGCGCTACCGGGACCGCGTGCTGCGCCGGGCCGGGGTCGAACCGGTCGTCGCGGACCGGGAGTCCTGATGGCGGGTCGTCTGGGCATCGACTTCGGTACCAGCAACACCGTGGTCGCGCTCTGGGACGACGCGGCCGGTCGGGGATCGGCCGTGCGCCTGACCGACTACGGGCGATCGTTCGGCCAGGGTGACGACCGGGTGCCCGTGGTGCCCTCCCTGATCCATTACGCCGGGGACCGCCGCCGGCTCCTCGGCGAACAGGTCCTGGCCCGCAACCTCTACCACGCCGCCGGCACGTTCCGGTGGATGAAACGCTACGTCGGCAACCGCAGCCCCCTGACGATGGCCGCGAACGGGCGGCAGGTCTCCCCCGCCGAAGCCGGCCGCGACTTCCTGTCCGCCGTGCTGGCGTTCGCCGCGGTCGAGACGGGAGCCGAGGGCGAGGAGGTCGCGCTGACCGCGCCGGTGGAGTCGTTCGAGCACTACGAGAACTGGCTGGGCGAGGTCGCCGAGGCCGCGGGTCTTACCCGGTACCGGCTGATCGACGAGCCGTCCGCGGCGGCGCTGGGCTACTGCGCGCACATCCAGCCCGGACACGTCTACCTGATGTTCGACTTCGGCGGCGGAACGGTGCAGGCCGCCGTGGTCCGGGTGCAGGACGAGGAGGAGCGCGCGGCGACCGGGCGTACCTGCCGGGTGCTCGGCAAGGCCGGCGACGAGCTGGGGGGCGCCACCGTCGACCAGTGGATCTTCGAGGAACTGCTGGCGCGCAACGACCGCCACGACAGCGACGACGAGGTGCGCCGCATCAGCCGCGCGCTGCTGGTGGAGTGCGAGCGCGCGAAGGAGGCACTGTCCGCGCGGGAACACGCCGAGATCAGCGTGCTGGACCCGGACACCGGCGCGGTACTCGGCCTCGAACTGGTCCGGGACGGCGCCCCGCGGGGCGATCAGCGGCTCGTGTCGTTCGAGGAACTGCTGGACCGCCGGGAGCTGTTCTCCCGGATCGACCGCGTGGTCCGCAGGGCGCTGCGGGACGCGTCGACCCGGGGCTACGACGAAGACGACCTGGCCGCCGTGCTGATGGTCGGCGGAAGCAGCCTGATCCCCTCGGTACGGCGGACGCTGGAGCGGATCTTCGGGCGCGACCGGGTGCTCTCCGAGCGCCCGCTGGACGCGGTCGCGCGCGGGGCGGCCGCGTTCGCCGCCGGCACCGACTTCTACGACCACATCCAGCACGACTACGCGGTGCGCTGGTTCGACCGGCAGGCCGGGCGGTACGAATACCGCACCTGCGTCACCGCGGGCACCGCCTACCCGAGCACCGAGCCGGTGCACAGCATGACCGTGAACGCCACGCACGACGGACAGACCGAGCTGGGTATCGCGATCTACGAGCTGAGCCGCCATCGCGGCGGCGACGGCGGAAACACCGAGCTGGTGTGCGACCCGTCCGGGGCGTGGCGGGTGCGCGCGGCGCCGGCCGACGAGGACCGCCACCGATTCTGGGTGAACGAGAAGAGCCCGACGTTCCTGCGCGCCGATCCCGCCGCGACGGCGGGGCAGGCCCGGTTCCGGGTCGAGTTCGGCATCGACGGCAACAAACGGTTGCTGCTGACGGCTTACGACCTCGTCAGCGGGCGGCTGACACACCGGGACTTCCCGGTGGTGAAGCTGACCTGACCTGCGGGAGTGAGGAGAACACCGTGGAGTTCCAGGAGATCGAGGTGACGATAGCGCCCGACGGAACGGCACGGATCGAGGTACGCGGCGTCGCCGGCGGCGGCTGCCTCGACGTGACGGCCGCCCTGGAGAAGGCGCTCGGCGGCGAGGTCGTCAGCCGCGAACTCACCGCGGACGCCTACGCGGTGGCCGGCGAGCAGGTGCCGGACCACCTCCGGCGCGGGCCGCAGACGTGACCGTACCCGGGTGGCTGCGGATGCACGGCTTCGAACCGTTCAGCGCCGCCAACGGACCGGGCACCCGGGCCGTCATCTGGGTGCAGGGCTGCACCCTGTCCTGCCCCGGCTGCTTCAACCCGGAGACGCATGCGCGGGCAGGCGAGGAGGTCGAGGAGGTCGAGGTGGCCGAGCTGTACGACCGCGTGGCCGGGCTCGCGGACCGGGTCGAGGGCGTCACGATCACCGGCGGCGAGCCGCTGCAGCAGCGCGGCGCCGTACTGGAACTGCTGCGGCGGATACGTGGCGGCACGGGCCTGTCGACGATCCTGTTCACCGGCTACGACTGGCCCGAGGTGCGGCGGATGCGCGAGCTTGACGAACTGCGCCGCTGTGTCGATGTGCTGCTGGCCGGCCGGTACCGGGAGGACCGGCGGGTCGCGAGCGGACTGCGGGGGTCGGACAACAAGACCGTCCGGCTGTTCTCGGAGCGCTACACCCGCGCCGATCTCGACGCCGTGCCCGAGGCCGAGGTCATCGTGCGCCCCGACGGCCGGGTGACCCTGACGGGCATCGACCCGCCCACGGGGTGGTGAGGAGCCGCGATGCGCGACGACAAGGTGGAGCGGCTCGCCCGCATTCTTGAATCCGGCGGGTCGATGCTGATCTCGCCGCGACGCGCGGCGAGTCGGCTGGCCAGGGCGGGAACGGTGGGCGCCGTACGCGCCCTGGCCGAGGAGCTGGCCAGAAGCCACGACCACGGCGGCCACGAGGTCGCCCGGCGGGCGCTGGCGCGGCTGGACAACCAGGACGCGATCGACGCGGCGTGCCACGTCTGGAGCTATCGGCGCAGCACCGAACTCGACCGACTGGTGGAGCAGAACGGCTGGATCGCCTCGCATCCGCCGTATGTTCGGGCACGCACCGCGCTGCGGGCCGGCCGCCCGGATGCGCTGGACGGCGATGAGCTGACCGTGGAGTCGCTGATCACCATCGCCGACCTCGACCTCGACCCGGAGCTACGCGCCCGGGCCGCCGCCGCGCTGGCCGGGCTGAGCACCCAGGAGGCCCGCGAGCACGTGTGTGCGGCGGCCATCGACGACGGGAGCCCGGTGGCGCTCGGCGCGGCCCTCGCCGGCGGGTTCACGCCGAAGGACCCCGGCCGCCGCGCCGTGCTCCTGTTCCTCACCGAACAGCTGGACGCCTACGGGCAGCTGGACTTCGACGGGCGCCTGCTGCGGGCCGCGCACGGCGCGGCGGACCCGTACCTGCGCGCCCGGCTGGCCGCGGTGGCGCGGAAGACCGGTCGGCTGGACTGGGTGCGCGCGGTGACGCTCCACCGCTCCGACGAGCGGCTCGTGGAGCTGTCCGTCGACGAGTGGGACACCTCGCGCGCCACGCTCGTCGGCGCCGGGCGGTGGGCGGACCTGTGGCGGCTGGCGCTGGCCGCACCCCCGGCCTGGGCGGTACGCCTCCTGCAGGATCTCGGCCGCTCCGGCTGGCGCCCGCGGCCGGCGGCGGAGCGCGCCGATTTCGAGGCGCTCGTCGGGCTCGCCGAACGGTGCAGCCGGCATCCGGTGGACGGGCCGCTACTCGAACCCGAAGGAGGCCGCGCGGTACGTGCCCTCGCCGTCTCCGGCGACGGCGAGGTGCTCGCCGCCGGCGGCGATGACGGCGTGGTCACGGTGTGGTCGCTGCCCGAGGTGAGGCAGCTCCGGCGGATCGACGCGAGCCCCGGCACCGTCACGTCGATCGTCGTCGAGGGCGGCACGCTGGTCGCGGCAGGTTCGGCCGGGATGACGTCCTGGCGGCTACGGGACGGCGCGGAGCTGCAGCGGGTGTATGAAACGCGGGCGAATCTCGTGCTCTCGCCGGACGGCACCACGCTGTTCTCCATGAGCTACGACGGCAAGCCCGCCGTCTGGGAGTGGCCGGGGCTGCGTAAGGTCCGTACCGCCGAAGACTTCTACGGCTCCATGTCCCACGTCGTGGCGACCCCGGGCCGGGAACTCGCAGCCGGCCTCGACCGGTGGGGCATCAGGGTGTGGGAACTGCCGTCCGGCCGCCTGCTGGACCGGATCGGCGGCAACGGCCCGCTCGCGCTCGCACCGGACGGCGGCCTGCTGGCGGGCACGCCGGGACGGCAGCCGCCGCCCCCCGCGCAGCGCGGCGACATCGCGCTGTGGCACCTGCCTTCCGGCGAGGCCGTAGGCGAACTCACCGGGCACGACGGAAACATCACCTGCCTGACGATCACCCCGGACGGCAGCCTGCTGGCCAGTGCGGGCCGCGAAGGGACGGTGCGCCTGTGGCGGTTGCCGTCCGGTGAGCCGGCGGGAGTGATCGACATCCACGAGCGCCCGGTCCAGTGGGAGCTGGGGAGCGGGAACGAGGTCGGTCGTCTCGCGGTCACGGCGGACAGCCGCTTCCTGATCGCAGGCAGCCGCAACGGCTGCCTGCGGTCGTGGCGGCTGCCCTCTGGGCAACCCGTCGAAGCCCCGCTGGGGCTCAGGTCCGAAGTCACCGCGCTGGCGGTGACGCCCGGCGGATACGTGGTCGCCGCGAGCAACGCCGGTGCGGTCCGGCTGTGGCAGCCCGCGGTCCTGTCGCGGGCTGGTACCCCGGCTGGCCGGCTCGGGCCCGCTGAGGTCGAGCGGTTACGGGCGTCCACGGGCGCTGCGGGCCAGGGGCCCTGGGTGGATCTCATGGAACGGATGGTCAGGCGCCGGCACCGGCACGACGTGGAGATCGCCGACGAGTCGGCCGCGGCCGCCGCAACCGACATCGAGCTCCGGGAGTGACCGGCGCCGAGAGCGACGAGGTCGCCCGGCTGGCCGCCGAAGCAGGCTCCTCCCGCCGAGCGCTGTTCGGCGCCCGGCGGCGGCGCCGCGCGGCGCACCGCCTGGCCGCTCTGCGCACACCGGCCGCCGTGCGGGCGCTGGCGGCCGCCTATGCCGGAAGCCCGGATCGCACGGTGGTGACGATCGCGGCGGACGGGCTGACCGGGCTCGACGACCAGGCGGAGATCGACGCGCTGTGCGAGGTGGTGCTCACCACCGACAGCGAGCGGTTGACCCACCTGGTCACGTCCGCCGGGTACCGGCATTCCGACCCGGCCCGCCGCGCGCTGCTGCTGTTCCTGACGGGGCGGTTCGAGGAGTACGCCGAACTGGACTTCGACGGCAGCGCGCTGGCCGCCGCCCGTACGGCCGCCGACGACTCGCTGCGCGCGCGGCTCGCCGAGCGGGCCCGGGAGTCCGGACGTGTCGAATGGGTCCGCGCGGCCGTCGGCACCGGCCGCCGTGACACCGCGGTGAAGCTGTCCGACGCGGAGTGGGACGCCGCGATCGACATACTCCTGGCCGCCGGCAGACCGGCGCAGCTGTGGCAGCTCGCCTTGCAAGCGCCGCTGTCCTGGTCGGTACGCATCCTGTACGAACTGCACCGGTACGACTGGCAACCGGACGCAGGGCCCGGCCGGGCCCGCTACCGTGAGCTGACCACGCTGGCCCGGCAGTGCGCCGGGAACCCGGCCAGGGGAGACGACGACGCGCTGGCGCTGCCCGGACGCGTCGGCACGGTCAATCGCCTGGTGACCACGCCGGACGGCCGCCTGCTCGCGGCCGCGGGCTACGGCGGTGTGCGACTGTGGCACCTGCCCACCGGCGAACCGGCAGGTCAGCTGGCCGACGGGCACTGGTTCAACCTGGTGGTCCTCCCGGACGGGAACCATCTGGCCGGCAGCAGACTCCGCGAGACGGCGCTGTGGCGGCTGCCCTCGGGTGAGAAGGTCGGCGCCGTGCGCACCTCGCAGCGCGCGGCCTCGTCGGCCGTGCTGCTGGCGACGTCGGACGAGGAGCTGCTGATCGCCTCCGGCGGGACCGTGTACCGGTGGCGCCGCCCCTGGGGCCCGACGACCGACGAGGTCGAAGCCGATGCGGTCTCTCACGCCGTGCGGTCCGCGTCCGACGGCCGTTTCTGCGTCGCCGGGGGCACCCGCCTGCCGCCGTGCATCGAAAGCGCTTTGTCCGCGACCGGTGCCCTGCGCCCTGTTCCGTCGGTCCAGGGCACCCCGCTGGTCCCGACCGGCAACGACGTCACCGTCTTCTGGCTGTGGCGGACGTCTGCACCGCAGTCCGCGGGCGTGCTGTCGGGATACACCGGGTCGCTGGCGCACCTGGCCGTGACGGCGGACGGTACTCTGCTCGCCAGAGGCGGATCGGACCGTAAGATCCGGCTGTCGCGGATGCCCTCGGACGAGCCGGCCGGGGTCCTGACCGGCCACAAAAGGCGGGTGACGGCTCTTGCCATGTCCGCGGACGGGGACACGCTGGCAAGCGGCGACGCCGGCGGAACGGTCCGGCTGTGGCGGCTGCCCTCCGGCGAACCCGCCGGGGTCCGCAACGAACACGACCGGCAGGTCACCGAGATCGTGTTCACCCCGGACGGCGGATCGCTGGTCAGCGGCGACGGTCGGGGCAGCCTGTGGCTGCGGCACCTCTGGCATCCGGAGCTGACGGCGCTCTGCCGGCTCCCGGCCCGTGACCTGCACCCCGGGCGGCTCAACACGCTGCGGCGAAAGGCGCGGTCCGCGCCGGAGCGTCCGTGGGTCGACGTGATCTCCGCATTGGTGCGGTACGGCCATCGGGACGACATCGAGGTCGCCGACACCGGCCGGATCCGGGGCACGACCGACATCGAGGTGAGCGACGGATGAGCGACGACCTGATCGGTGGCGGAGGTGTGTTCCGGGCGCGCCGCCGCCGTCGCGACGTACGACGGCTTGCCGAAGCGGGCACACCGGACGCTGCCCGCACGCTGGTCGAGGTGCTGCTGCGCGCCGCGGACGGACAGCTCGCGGAGATCGCCGAACGCGGTCTGCGCCAGCTCACCGACCAGGCCGCGATCGACGCGCTGTGCGAGGCACCGCTGGAGTACGACGACACGCGGCTGACCACGTTGATCGACGAGGCCGGCCACCGGCACTCCGACCCCGCCCGGCGGGCGACCCTGCTGTTCCTGGCCGGTGACTTCGACGCGTACGCCGAACTCGACTTCGACGGCACGATGCTGGCCGCGGCGCGGGCCGTCGCCGACGGCCCGTTGCGTACCCGGCTGGCAGCGCGCGCCCGCGAGTCCGGTCGGCTCGAATGGGTGCGGGCGATCGCCCCCGCACGCCCCGGTCCCGACGCCGCGGCCGACGTGTCGGAGGCGGAATGGGACGCCGCGGTCGGCATCCTCACCGCCACCGGGCGTCTGGACGAGCTGTGGCGGCTGGTGCAGCACGCCCCGCCGGTCTGGGGTGCGCACATCCTCGGCGAGCTGGACCGGCGGGGATGGCGACCGACCGACGGCCCGGACGCCGACGGTTTCGCCGAGCTGACCACGCTGGCCGGCGCCTGCTCGGGCTGCCCCGGTGCGGGCGTGCTCGACCCCGAGCCGGCCCAGTGGGATGCCTACGGGACCGGGGAGGTCAGCCTTTCGTTCACCACGGACGGCTCGGCCCTCGTCGCCGGCAAGAACGATGGCTTCCACGGCGCATGGTGGCTCGACGAGGAGAACCAGCCCACGCACCACGTGACCGGCACGGACGACCTCGACGGAGTCAACGACGTCCTAGCCGTGCCGGTCACCGACGCGGTGGCGGTCGCCGGCATGACGGGTTCGCGGATCTGCCGGCCGGAGCGGGCACCCGTCAAGGGCATACGGGCCCTCTCGCCCGATCACCCGAGACTTGCCCTCGACCTGGCCGCCACGTCGGACGGCCGGCTCGTGGTCGGTGCAAGTGCTGGCGTGGTGGTGTGGCGACCACCGTGGCAGGAACCGGATCTTCTGCCGCACACCGAGCAGTTGCACGGGGTCGCCGTGTCGCCCGCGGGTGGCGGGTGCGCGGCCGGCTTCGTGTTGAACAAGCCGACCGTGTTGCTGTGGAACCTGACCGCCGGCGGCTCCCCGACTCCCCTGACCGGGCACAAGGGCCAGGTGCACTGCCTCGCAACGACACCGGACGGCCGACTACTGATCAGCGGTGGCAGCGACGGCACCATTCGGCTCTGGCACCTGCCCTCCGGTGAACCGGCCGGCGTCATCAGCTCCGGGCACACCAGCTTGGAGATGCGCCTGGCGGTGACTCCGGACGGCGGCCTGCTCGTCTCTGCCGGAGTCGAGGGTGCGTTGCGGCTGTGGCACCTGCCCTCGGGAGCGCCCGCAGGCGTCCTGACCGAGGACGGGCCATGGGTGACGTGCCTCACGATCCGGCCGGACGGGAGGTTGCTGGCCACCGCCGACTCCGACATGACCGTACGGCTGTGGCACCTGCCCTCAGGGGAGGCCGCCGGCACCCTGACGGGCCCCACCGGAGACAGGCTGCTCAGCGACCTGGCGTTCTCTCCCGACGGCACCCCGGCTCGCCGGCGGCTGGGAGCCTATGGAGTCCGCCGAGGACGGCGACATCCTGCTGTGGCGCCTGTGCCACCCGGCGCTGTGGACAGCGACCCGGACTCCCGTCGGCGCGCTCGGCACCGACGCGTACGACCTGCCGGCGGCCGTGACCGACGACCGGGAACGCGCCTGGGCGCGGCTCGTCGCCGGGCTGGTGCGGTGGCGCCGGCGGCACGACGTCGAGCTGGGCGACGTCACGCCCGGCGCACCCGGCGGCAGTGACATCGAGATCGACCGGGGACCGTCCGGTCGGCTACGTTCATGAGGCTGGTCGGCGAAGGGACCGGGGGGTGTTCGGTGGGATTCGAGAACGACCTCGACCTGTATCTGCGCGCGCGGTACACCCTGATCGTGGCCGTGACGGTGGAGGAGGAGCGGGCGTTGGAGGCGGTTCGCGCCGTGTGCGAACGCGGCCGCCGCCGGTGCCTCGCGTGGGATCTCGCCGACGGGTTCGAGGCGCTGCACGCGGACGGCCAGAGCGGGTCCCTGCCCACCGCCCGCGACCCGATCTCGGTGATCGAGCAGGTGGAGAAGGCCGAGGACGGCACCGTCTTCGTCCTCAAGGACTTCCACGACTGCTGGAGCAACCCGCAGGTGAAACGCAAGCTGCGCAGCGCGGCGCAGCGGCTGAAGTTCACCCGCAAGTCGGTCATCGTCATCTCGCCGAACCGCACGGTGCCCGAGGAGCTGCGCGACGAGGCCGTGGTGCTTGCTCTGCCGCTACCGGACCGCGGGCAGCTGGACGAGGTGCTGGGCGGGCTGACGGCGACCCCGGGCGTGAAGGTCGGCCTCACCCCGGCGGGCCGGGAGAAGCTCGGGCAGGCGGCGCTCGGGATGACGGCCGCGCAGGCACGCCGCGCGTACGCCAAGGCGATCGTCCGGGACAACGCGCTCGACGAACGGCACATCGAGGCCGTGGTGCAGGAGAAGAAGGACATCATCAGGGAGAGCGAGGCGCTGGAGTTCTATCCGGTGCACGAGACCCCCGACGACGTGGGCGGGCTGGACGTGCTCAAGCAGTGGCTGCGGCTGCGGGAGCGGGCGTTCACCGAGGAGGCCCGCGACTACGGCCTGCCCGCGCCCAAGGGCATCGCGCTGATCGGGATTCCGGGCACCGGCAAGAGCCTCACGGCCAAAATGATCGGTGGCCTGTGGCGGCTTCCACTGCTGCGGCTGGACGTCGGCGCGCTGTTCGGTTCCCTGGTCGGGGAGGCCGAGGAGCGGACGCGCCGCGCGCTGCGGCTCGCGGAGACGGTCGCGCCGTGCGTGGTGTGGATCGACGAGATGGAGAAGGCGCTCGCGCACGGCGGCGGCGACTCCGGCACCAGCACCAGGGTGTTCGGCACCATCCTGACCTGGATGCAGGAGAAGACCGCGCCGTGCTTCGTCGTCGGCACCGCCAACGACGTCGCCAGCCTGCCGCCCGAGGTCCTGCGCAAGGGCCGGTTCGACGAGATCTTCTTCCTCGACCTGCCGACCGCCGGCGAGCGCGCGGAGATCGTCGAGGTGCACCTGCGTAAACGCAGGAGGCTGCCGGCGGACTTCGACGTCACGTCCCTGGCCCGCGACTCGGAGGGGTACGTGGGCGCGGAGATCGAACAGGCCGTCGTGGACGCCATGTACGTGGGGTTCAACGCGGACCGCGAGTTCACCACCGACGACATACACACCGCGCTGGCCCGGCAGGTGCCGCTGTCGGTGTCGCAGCGCGAGACGATCGGCGCGCTGCGTGCCTGGCTGCGGGAGGGCCGGGCGCAGTCGGCGTCGTTCGCCGAGACGAGGGAGGCCGAGAGCAAGTTCGTCGTTCCCCTCGACCCGCTGGAGCCCTACGAGCCCTACGAGCCTGACGAGCCCGATGAAGACCAGGAGTGACGGAGTCGCCGCATGTCCCATTTCAGCGTGCTCACTACGGCATTGACCGATACGGACGCCCTGTGCGCCGCCCTCGCGGACGTCGGGTACGGCGACGTCGAGGTGCACGACACCGCGCAGCCGCTGTACGGCTACCGCGGCGACCTGCGGGAGAACACGGCACACGTCATCGTCCGGCGCGTACACGTCGGCCGGCTGTCGAACGACATCGGTTTCCGCCACGAAGAGGACGGCCGCTTCAGCGCCGTCATCAGCGACTACGACCGCCACAAGCACGGCACGGCCTGGCTGGACCGGCTCACCGCCCGCCACGCCTACCACGTCACCGCGGCCCGGCTCACCGAGGAGGGCTTCCACCTCGCCGAGGAGACCACCGAACGGGACGGCACCGTACGCATGGTCCTGCGCCGGGTGCGGTAGGCGGTCGGCGCGGGGGCGGTGCGGTGGGGTGCGGTGGGGTGCGGGCCGTACGGGCTACGTCGCGGCCGCGCCCGCGGCTCTGGCGCGGAGCGTGCGTTTGTCGACCTTGCCGAGGTGTGTTCGGGGCAGCTCGGGCAGCAGTTCGAGGCGGGACGGCTGGTACCACTCCGTCATGCCCCGGGAGGTGAGGTACGCGCGCAGCTCCGCGAGGGTGGGCGGGTCGTCCGCGTCTTCCGG
Source organism: Streptomyces synnematoformans (assembly GCF_039531005.1). NCBI lineage: Bacteria > Bacillati > Actinomycetota > Actinomycetes > Kitasatosporales > Streptomycetaceae > Streptomyces > Streptomyces synnematoformans. The sequence goes on along the minus strand of NZ_BAAAPF010000002.1, from coordinate 83,402 downwards.
CACCACCACGGCGCAGGGCAGTTCGGAGTGCTCCGGGTCGGGGTAGCCGACGAGCGCCGCGTCGCGGACCCGCGGGTGGTCGCGCAGCTCGTCCTCCACGTCCTGGACGGGGATCAGCTGGGAGTCGGATCCCTTGACCCGGTCCGCCGCGCGGCCGCGGAACCGCAGGCCGCCGCGGCCGTCGTCGTCGACCAGGTCTCCGGTGGCGTACCAGCCGTCGGTGCTCGCGCTGCTCCAGCGCAGCCGCCCGGTGTCGCGCTCGGCGGTGGCCAGGCAGGCGGCGGGGCTGCGGACGAAGAGGTGGGAGGTGCCGTCGCCCGCGGGCTCCAGGCGCAGTTCGACTCCCGGCATGGCGCGGCCCATGCTCAGCGCCGGCCAGTCGTCGGGGTCGTCGACGGCGGTGGCCGTGCCGCCGCCGAGTTCGGTCATCCCCCACTCGTTGACGAGGCGTTCGCACACGGTGGCGCGGATACGGGGCACGAGCGTGCGGGGCAGCGGGGTACCCACGCTGACCACGGTGCGCAGCGTGCCGAGCGGCCGGGGGGCGCGGCGCTGTTCGGCGACGAGTTGCGCGAGGGCCCAGGGCACGGCGAGCAGCACCTGCGTGCCGTTGCGGGCGAGCATGTCGAGGTAGGCGCCGGGGTCCCAGACGTCGGCGAAGTGCGCCGGGGCGCGGTGGACGAGCGGGGCGAGCGCCAGGTTGCACAGGCCGACCGAGTGGCTGATCCCGCCGGGTGTCGTCCGTGACGCCGCCGCACCGTTCTCGCGGCGGGGTGCGGTTTTGACGGCGGCGTAGAGGGTGTTGGGGCTGTGCAGAACGGCGGTCGGGGCGCCCGCCGTGCCGGAGGTGAACACGATGACGGAGGTCTGGTCGGGGTGCAGGGGCGCGGGGTCCGGTGCCGGGTCGGCGGCCTCCAGCAGCCGCGTGGTGAAGGAGAGCGCGCCGGTGACCGCCGCGGCCCCGAGGACGATGCGGTGCCGCAGCCGGGGCAGCCGCCCGGCCGCCGCGGCGGCCGCCACGGACTCCGCGGGCCTCGCGCCTTCCCACTCGTTCACCAGCACGCAGGCGCGGGCCCGGGTGCCGGCCAGGACGCGCTCCAGTTCCCGCGGGCCGGTGCTCTGCGGGACGAGCGCGGCGACGATGCCGAGCCGGTCGCAGGCGAGGGCGAGCGCCGCGGTCTCCCACCGGCTGGGGAGCTGGACGGCCAGCACGTCCCCGCGGCCCAGGCCCAGCGCGCCCAGCCCGGCGGCGACCCGCTCCACCCGGTCGCTGAGCTGACGGTACGTCAGGGGGACGTCGCGTCCTTCGCGTACCCGGTGACCGACCAGCGCGACCTGATCGGGCGTCTCGCGGGCGGCGCGCAGCAGGTCCCCGGTGAAGCCGCCGTCCCGCCAGTGCCCGGCCGCGCGGTGCGCCGCGGCGGCCGAGTCGGCGGGACGTACGCCGGACAGCAGCGCGTGCATGGGCATGAACTCCTCCTGGGGACGTGGCCCGCGGCGGCAGGCGTACGGAACGGCGGGCGGCGCTCAGGCGGCCGCACCGCCGGCGCGCTCGGCGCCGAGGCGGGCGGTGGCCGCGTTCAGGCGCGCGACGATGTCCTCGATCACGCACGGTTGGTCCGGCGTGGATCTGCGCCGGAAGAAGAAGCCGCTGCACCAGGGCGTCTCGCCCCATCGGTCCAGGCTCCGGGCGGCCAGGGCGGCGGCCTCGGGGAGCCGGCGCCAGGGGATCTGCGGGCACCAGTGGTGAATCGGGTGGTACATGTCGTCGAGGTGGTTGCCGAGCAGGTGCCGGGTGAGCCAGTGCGAGGTCCAGCCGCGGGTCTGCAGCAGCGGGTCCGTGTTCTCGATGACGCCGGCGTGATTGCCCAGGTCGGTCAGCCAGTTGACGACGGGCCTGACGAAGAGCGCGGGCAGCACCCAGTACAGCAGGAAGTACGGCGCGGCACCGAGCGGCCAGCACACGGCCACGACGCCCGCCCACAAGCCCGTCCGTGCCGCGAACGCCCGCCACGGCTCGTCCGGGGCCCTGGTGACCAGGGTGAGGACGGCGTTCTTCGGCAGGTGCCAGACGGCGTTGCGCGCAACAGCCCGCAGGACGAAGGAGCGCCGCGTGGGCTTGGCCGCACGGATGTTGCCGGCCCGGTAGGACTGGAACATCGGGTCCTCGTCGGAGCCGAGCTTGGCGTGGTGGACCAGGTGGCTGTTGCGGTAGGGCAGGAAGCCCTCGCCGAGGAGCGCCGTCAGCACGTACCCGACGAGGCGGTTTCCCCTCCGGCCGGCGAGCAGCTTGGAGTGGACGCATTCGTGGACCAGGTTCGCCAGGTGGCGCTGGCGTATGCCGATGTAGCCGGCGGCCAGCAGCGGGCCCCAGACGTGCCCGGCGAGGGTGCCGAGCGAGGCCGCCGCCGCGATGGCCGCGAGGTCCACCACGACGTCGCGCATCCCCACGGTGGGACGGCCGCAGAGGGCTTCCAGCTCGGTGACGAGTTCCCGGCCCAGGACCCGGCGCATCTGCCCCGAGGCTCCGGTTCCGTATCGCGTGCGGCACCGCGGCGCGGGCCGCCGCGCGGTGCGGGGGGTCCTCATGCTCATCCGGCTCCTCCTGACGCAGGGGCGCGGCATGGGAGTGGCGAGCGCCTCACCACCACGTGACGCTAGAAATCATAAAAGGTCAGGATTCGGGATGAGTGCGGTGATTCGGCCGTTCGGGGTGGTGACCTACCGCTGCGCTTCCGGAGAGCTGCGCGGCAGCCACCGGCGGAGCGTCCGGCGCGGGGGCCGTACCACCACGCGGCCGTGGATCTTCTGCCCGACCAGCTCCACCCGCAGCGTGACCGGCGCGCCGGGGGCCACGGGCGGCTGACGGTGCGTCATCTTGCTGTGGAGCAGCTGCAGCCCGTCAGTGTCGACCACGATGCCCGGCCCGGTCACCAGCGTCAGGGTCTTGCCCATCATGGCGACCTCGATCCGCAGGGTGTCCTGCGTGATCACCGCCTCGCTGAAGTCGAGCGTCACCTCGCAGTACGTCACGGCGAGCTGCATCCTGCGCGGCACCACCCAGCGGCCCTCGCGCCTGACCGGGCCGCTGTGGAGCTGCTCGATCCGTACCAGGTCCTTCACCTCCGCCCCCGCCGTGCGGGCGGCGGCCGGCAGGGGCGGCAGGTCGGCGGTGAGTGCGGTCAGTTCGCTCCGCGTCCGCGCCGACAGCGCCGCTTCCAGGCGCTGGTCCAGCTCCGCCGCTGTCAGCAGGCCCTCCCCCGCCGCGATCCGCAGCACGTCCACCACCCGGTCCCGGTCGGCGTGCGAGGCGCGCAGCTCCGGCGGCGAGCCGGGGGCGGCGTGCTCCCCGGCGGGCGAGGTCTCTCCCGACATGCTTCCGTCCTGATCCCGTCTGACGATGCGCGCGGTACGGCGGCGGCGCGAGCGTACGGCTAACGCTATATCGCGACATAGATCCGGCCAAGCCCGCCCGGGAGAGACGTGGCCCCCGGCGTTGATGGTCTCGGTCGAAACTCGACCGAGACCGCGCGTGGGTGCCATGGTCGTGTCCGAGGGGCGGGTTGACCATTATGCCCACGCCTTCGCCCTCGCACGGAGAACATCACCGGCCTGGGGGTGATACGTCTCCGCACTGATTCCAGCGTCCTGCCAGACGGAGGCGACGACAGTCCTTGGTCACCCGCACGGGCGCCCAAGGACTGTCGCCATACCCGGCGCCGGATTGAGCGGGCACACCACGGCCATCCGCCGTCCTCGTGACAGCACCGGACACCGGTGCCGGTATCCGGATAGGACATCTCGGTTTCGTCGACGATCCCAGCGAGCTTCCGCGGCCGAACTGCGGGGCTGACGGTGCACCCTCGCTCGCTCACGGCCCGAGTCCGCTGCCGGACGCCGGCCTCGGCTGATGGCGCGTTCGGACCACGACGGTCCTCTCCGCGGCAACGGGGTCAGAAATCACGTCGGCGACAGACCTGTGATCCGCCGGTCGCTGATGATCGCTGTACGAGACGTGCTCCCCCGCCACACGACCATGACGGACGACCAGGAGCTCGTTAGCCGATGCCGGGCTTGGCCGCGTCGGTCACGGCGACGGTTTCGCCGAAGTCAGCCAGCTGCCGGTCGGACCAGCCCAGTCTCGCGGGAGCCTGGATGTGGACCCAGTTGCCGTTGTCGTCCTGGTAGTGGAGGACGGCTTGGTCGCGGTGGGTGACGACGCCGGGCCACTCCCCCACCTGAACCGGTGTGCCGTCGTCCGGGAGTTTCTTCTGCTCGCTCTTGGAGTACACGGTGACGACCAGTTTCCCCACGAAATTGTCAGGATGGGTGGTGTCGCCGTCCGGCGCGATCGTGAGGGAGAACTCGTTCGAGCCCTGGACGAACCATCCGTCGGGCACCTTGTCGACGATGAAGCCGTCCGGTTGCTCACCGGACCACGCCACCAGGCTCACTCCGGTGCTCTGCCGCGTCGGAGAGTCGCCCGGCTGGGCAGGACCGGTCACGCGGTCGCGGCCGGCGTCAGCGGGACCAGCGGGGTCGGTGTCGACCGCGTCGGTCCAGACGAGCGCCGAGCCGGCCAGGACGCCGGCCGCGAGCGTGGCTCCGACGGACGAGGCGATCAGGCGCGTGCGCCGCTTCCGTGCCAAGCCGGCCCGGCCGCGCTGCACGTCGGCTTCGATCGTTTCCGCCGATGGGCCGACCTCGGTCGACCGCGCCGCATCGGCCAACAGCCGTTCGATGTCACTCATGTGTGATTCCTTCGAGCCTCGGTTGGTGTCGGGACAGCGGGGCCGCGCGTCTCGTCGGGCGACGATTCGGACAGAGCCGCCCGCAGCCGATCCAGGCCGTGAGCGGTTTGGCTCTTGACGTTGCCCTCGCTGCAGCCCAGGGCATCGGCGGTGTCCGCGACGCTCACGTCGAGTACGTGTCGGAGAATGACGGTGGCCCGCATCCGAGGCGGCAGTTCGGCCAGCGCCCGGAAGACAGCCGCGTCCGGGTCTGTTGGAGCAGGCTGGACAACGGCGACGTCGGGGGGCTCGGCGTAGGCCTCCTCGTGTCGGGTGTGCGACCGGCGCCGGTCGTCTATGTGGGCGTTGGTCAGGATCTTGCGGGCGTACTGCTCCCGGGTGCCGGCGCGAATCCTCCGCCAGTTCAGGTACATCCGCAGCAACACGGTCTGTACGAGGTCCTCGGCCCGGTGCGAGTTGCCTGCGGAGAGCAGCGTCGCGGCACGCAGGAGCGAGGGCCTGCTGTGGGCGACGAAGGTGCGGAACTCGTCCTCCCAGGCAGCTGAGTCACGTTTCCACCTCATGCCCCTTGTACGTACGGGAGGATCGGTCGGGTTGTACGGCCGGTAGCCCCCAGGGGCGATGTGCCCGCGGTGCCCGCGGTGCCCGCCGGCCGGTCGGGCCGGCAAGGCCGGCGCGGCCGCACCTGCCGGCCCACTGCTGGGACCCGTGCTCCGGCACCGGGCGAACCCCTGCCCGCCGAACGGCGGCGACCCCGTCTACGTAGTCGACGCCTTCGCCCTCGACGTCCTTTGTCGAGCCCGAGCCGACGCCTGTACCGTGAGCCCACCCCGCCGCATCACGAGCGCCGGGCCCTCCCGATCGCGAATCGGATGGTGACGACCGTGGGCGGCGAGAAGAGCGGTGTCTGTGCTTCGGTGCGGCAACGTCGAGTCGGCCGGCGGTCTCCACGCGGCACGGCTCGGCAGAGCGTCCAGGTGAACAGCGACGCCGGACCACGTCGAGGTGGTCGCGAACGGGGATGTGGCGCTCGCCACCGCCGGGGCCTGTGGCGGTACCCCCAGCCCTGCGCCGACTGGAGCATGCGCCCCCGCACGCTGACTCCGACCTGAGCATCGGAGGTTGTGGCCGTGACGCGGATCGGCGTGACCGGACACCGGGACATTCCCGCCGCCGCCCTGGAGTCCGTACGCTCGGGCATCCGGGCGACGCTGTGCAGGCGCAGCGTGGTGGAAGCGCTGAGCAGTCTCGCGGCGGGTGCCGATCAGCTCTTCGCGGACATCGCTCTGAGCTGCGGCGTCCCGGTCACGGCGGTCATCCCCGGCATGGACTACGAGCGGAGTCTCGGCACCGGAGACGCGCTGACCGGCTACCGCCGGCTGCTGACGTCGAGTGTGTCCCAGGTGCGGTTGCCGCGCGAGGCGAGCGACGAGGCGGCCTACCGCGCGGCGGGACGCTGGATCGTCGATCACGTCGACTCCATGGTCGCCGTCTGGGACGGGTGTCCCGCGCGAGGGCCGGGCGGCACGGGGGAGGTGGTGGCGTACGCGCACCGCGTCGGTGTCCCGGTGACCGTGGTGTGGAGCCCCGGGGTGCGCCGGCGGTGAGTCCGCCGCGGTCCTCGCGCCCCGCGGGCCGGAAGCCGTCAGGAGCCGAACCGCCCCAGCCAGTCGGTGTGCTGGGGGGAGACCAGCCGCTCCGTCTCCGCCACCGCGTCTGCCCAGTTCTCCTCCGTCACCGTGGTACCCATGGCGACGCGCATCGTGTCCAGTTCCTGCTCGACGCGGGAGTGGGCGTAGGTGAGCGGCCGGTGCCGCCGCACTTCATGCCAGGCCACCGCGGCGGCCGCGGCTGCGGAGAGCAGGCCGGTGAGGTCCCAGCCGCCTGTCATCCCCACGGTGCGCAGCACCGCCGCCAGCAGTGCGATGAACGTCAGGCCGGCGGTCACGGACGACCAGCGGACGGCGGCCTGGTGTTCCTGGACCGACTTGTTCCGGTACCAGACGAGCTGTTCCAGCACCCGTTCCCGCAGGTAGAAGTTGCGGCGGGCCTCGAAGGACGTGGCCCGTACCGCGCGCATGGCCGGGGTGATCTGCCCGGCCCCGAGCAGGTCGGAGGTGGCGCGGGAATCCTCCCATCCCACTTGCCGCAGTTCGCTGAGGCGTTCCTCCAGGCGTTCCGCGAACAGCGCCTCCGGGTTGGGCACGCCCGTGTGGAGTGGACCGCCACGGACCATGTAGTGCCACGCCAGCGACTTGACGGTCTCGGCGACGGCCCGGTGCACCTGCCACGCGGCCCGGGCTCGCCGGCGCGCGGTGTGCAGCCCGACGACGATCGTCAGCCCGTACAGGACCGCCGCGAGGGCGGTCGGCGCCCGGGTGTCCGTCTGCTCGGCGGCCATCGCCGCGGTGGCGGCCAGCAGCAGGATCGTCAGATGCAGGCGTATCGACTGAAAGGACTCCCGCTGCCGGACGATTGCCTCAAGGTCGTTCACACGGAACAGCGGCGGAAGATCCTGGTCACGTAATGTGGTGCTCGGCCCCGGAGTTCTCGCAGCGGCCATTCCCGCCCCCCACCCACGCAGGTGCCCTCGTTCTTACCCGCCTTGTGGACTAATCACTCCGGGTCTGTCCACTCCGGGTGCAGCACGGTGCTATACACTCCGTGCTCTCGCCGGGGTTGTTCCGGCAGGAATCGTCGGACAGTTCCAGTCCTCCCCAGGTGATCGGCTCAGGATCGGTCCCAGGCTGACCCGGGGCGGCTGGCCCGAGCCAAAGGTCTGCAGTCATGCACCTTCCAGTGACCGCGTTGAAGCGGCGATCTTCCACCCCCCGGTCCGTGGGCAAGCAGCATGTCCCCCTTTCCGCCGCCGGGCCCGGCCACGCCGAGGCACTGCGCTCCGCCTGGCGTGTGACGGACTTCGCGGGCGAGTCACCCACGAAACCGATCACTTTCGACTCGGCGCTCTGACCTCGTCTCCCCGCCACCCGATCGGGTACACCCTGGCGTCACAGGCTCGCGGTAACACCATGGTGAGAGCGGCAAGACTCTGCTAACGCAGCACGTTCGGCCTTCGGGACGCAGCGACGCTTGCGATACTTGGGTGTGACGAGCATCCCGATGCCGCCTCCGCTCCGGCAGGTGGTCCTCAAGCTGCACAGCAGATGCGACCTGGCCTGCGATCACTGCTATGTGTACGAGCACGCCGACCAGAGCTGGAGAGCGCGGCCGATCGTCATCTCCGAGGACACGGTCAAGCATGTCGCCCATCGGCTCGCCGCCTACGTGGAAGAACGAGGCCTGGACTCCGTCTCGGTGATCCTGCACGGCGGCGAGCCCCTGCTCGCGGGCCCCGCCCGGCTCCGCAGCACGTGTGCGGAGCTCACCCGGGCCCTCACCCGGGTCGCCCGCCTCGACCTTCGCATTCACACCAACGGCGTGCAGCTCAGCACCCGCCATCTTCAGGTTTTCCGGGAGTTCGGCGTCAAGGTCAGCATCTCCCTCGACGGCGACCGGGCCGCCAACGACCTCCACCGGCGTGACCGCAGGGGCGGAAGCAGCTACGACCGGGTCATCCGCGCGGTCCGGCTGCTGCGCACGCCGGAGTACCGTCACCTGTTCACGGGTCTCCTCTGTACCGTCGACCTGCGTAATGACCCCGTAGCCGTACACAAGGCGCTCACAGCGCTCGACCCACCCCGTATCGATTACCTGCTGCCCCACTCCACCTGGGAGAGCCCCCCGCCCCGGCCGGACGCGGGCTCCCCGACCCCGTACGCCGACTGGCTGCTGAAGATCTTCGACCTGTGGCAGGGCCAGGGGCGCGGCGTCCGCGTGCGCACCTTCGAGTCGGTGCTCAGCACCCTGCGCGGCGGTCCCAGTCTGACCGAGGCCATGGGGCTGGCGCCCTCGGACCTGGCGGTGGTCGAGACCGACGGCTCGTTCGAGCAGGCCGACTCGCTCAAGACGGCGTACCACGGGGCGCCGGCCACCGGGTACGACGTCCACTGGAACAGCTTCGCGGAGTTGGCCGAGCATCCGGGTGTACGGGCCCGCCAGGCGGGCATCGACGGGGTCAGCGCGGAGTGCCGCCGGTGCCCTGTGGTGCAGTCCTGCGGCGGCGGCCTGTACGCGCACCGGTACAGCGCGGAGCGCGGCTTCGACAACCCCTCCGTGTACTGCGCCGATCTGCGGGCCCTCGTCGACGGGGTGGCCGAACGGATCACGGACAGGACCCGCAGCCCGGCGGTGCACAGCGACGACGAACTCCGCTTCGCCCAGGAGCGGCTGACCCGCGACCTACTCTCCCACCTGCACCACCGCCACGCCGGGACTGCGGAATGGGACGAGGCCTGGCGGCTCCTGGTGCGCCTCGACTCCGACGAGGCCACAGCCTTCCACCTCAACGCACTGCTCGCCCACCCCTACGTCCGCACCGCAGTGCGCCGCGCTCTCACCGAGGAGGAGCCGGTCGACGCCGGCCTACTGGCCTCCGTGGCCATGGCCGCCGCCGTACGGGCACGGGCGGAGGCGGTGCTGACGTGGGACCATACGAAGCCGGAGCTGCACCTGCCGACGCTGGGCACGCTGCGGCTGCCCGGCCCCGGCCGGGTCGACGTCCGCTCCTCCGGCCGCCGGATCGTCGTGCGGCGGGGCCCGGACTCCTACGACACCGGCGACCCCGAGCGATGGCGGCCACTGCGCTCCTGGGACTCCGCGGCCGAACGGGACGGCGCGACCGCCCCACGCCTTCTCGTCGACGACGCCGACCCGTACCGCGACTGCTTCCCCCGCCCCGCCGCCGGTCCGCTGAACTCCGACGACCTCGGCGCTTTCCTCGAACGGCTGTCCACCGGATACGCCTTGCTGCACGCACACACACCCGGCTGGTGGGAGAGCGACGACGCCTGGCTCGTCACCACCGTCACCCCGCTGGCGGCGGGCGCAGGGCTGAGGCTCGGCGCACACGGACTGGGTGCGCTGGGCGTGGGCGTCGACATCGGCCCCGGGGAGTTCGCCCGCGCCCTGCCGCGTGTGGCGCGGCGGGCGAGGTTCGCCGCACTACGGGAGACGGCGGACCTGGCCGTGCCCGGCAGCCCCGCGGAACGGCTGCTGGACGAGGCGGACGACTGGGTCGCCAAGGCATCCTTCTGGCAGCGGGACCCGGCCGCCGGCGCGGACCGCCGCGGCGACGCGCTCGACCGGGCCGGCCGGGCCCTGGTGGGGCTCGGCACCCGTCCTCGACGCGAACTCACACCGAACGGCGCGGTGCTGGCGGGCAGCCTGTGGACGCAGTGGGCCGAGCAGCACGGCCATGTTGCGCGGCTGGCCGGATTCTTCCGTGGACTGGGCGTACGAGAGGGCGGCTCCCTCCTCGTCCACGCCTCCCTGGGCGGCAGCGGACTGCCTCCGGACGAGGTGCGGGACGCGCTGCTGGACGTCCTCGGCCCCGACGGCACGCTGGTCGTCCCGGCCTTCACGCCGGAGAACTCCGACACCTCCTCCGCCCACCTGGCCCGTACCGCGGGCATGAGCGAGTGGGAGAAGGCGGGATTCCGCGCCTCGATGCCGCCGTTCGAGCCGGAGACCACCCCGTGCCCGGGCATGGGAGCGTTGGCGGAGTGCGTCCGCACGACACCCGGTGCCGTGCGCAGCGCCCATCCGCAGACCTCCTTCGCCGGCCTCGGGCCACGGGCAGCGGAGCTGCTCGGCGAGCACGACGTGACCTGCCATCTCGGGGAACGCTCACCGCTGGCCCGGCTCTACCGGGACGGGGCCCAGGTACTGCTGCTGGGTGTGGGCTTCGAGGCGTGCAGCTCTTTCCATCTCGCCGAGTACCGGATGAATCCGGCCCGCCCCCTGCGAACCTATCGCTGCGTGCTGCGGGAGAAGGGATACTGGTTCGCGTACGAGGATCTCGATCTGCACGACGAGGACTTCGGTGAGATCGGCCGCATGCTGCCGCCAGAGCTCCTGACGGTCGATCAGGTGGCCGGCAAGCGGGCGACGTTGTTCGGCATGAAGGAGGCGGTCGACCGCGCGGTCAGCTACATGGCCACGTCTCGTCGTTGAGGCGGCGTGTGGGAGGCGGACCGTATGTGGGGGGGCGGGATACGGGGCAGGCCACCTGCCTCTGACCGGACAACTCCGCTGGCGGGAGGACCAGCCGTCCGGAGGCAGGCGGTCACATGGAGACAGCGTGGTGGGAGCGGGCGGCGGACAACCAGCCCTATTTCTTTCTCAGTTATGCGCACATGCCGCGCTGGGAGCAGGGCGGCGGCGATCCCGACCACTGGGTGCACGTCCTGTACAAGGACCTGTGTGAGAACATCATGCATCTCACCGACCTGCCGGCGGGCGCACCCGCGGGCTTCATGGACCGGGAGCTGCGGTCCGGAGAAGGCTGGTCGGAGAAGCTCGCCGAGAATCTCGCCACCTGCCGGGTGTTCATCCCGCTGTTCTCGCCCCGCTACTTCGCCAGCGAGATGTGCGGCCGGGAGCTGTTCGCGTTCAACCAGCGCCTCGTCGACGCCAGGACGACCGGACTGGGTGCCATTCCCGCCATCGTGCCCGTGCTGTGGACCCGCGTCGACTACAGCCAGCTTCCGGAGTCTGTGGGGCACCTGCACATCGACAACTCCGCCTTCGGCGGCGCCCACGCCAGTGGGGGCACCCCCGCCAATGAGGGCGTAGCCGGCGGGGGAGAGGGCCTGTACCGGCTGATCAAGCTCAACCGGCGGCGGGACGAGTACCAGGAGACCGTCCTGCAACTCGCCGAGCACATCGTACGCGTCGCCCAGGACTCGCCGCTGCCGCCCGGCACGCCCCGGGACTACGACGCCACGCCCAGCGCGTTCAAGCCACGCGGCCAGGGCACCCGCCGCATCCATCTGACGGTCGCCGCCCCCACCCGGGGCACCCTCCCGGAGCACCGCGACGTCCGCCCCTACGGGGAGCGGGCGCAGGACTGGAACCCGTACCACAGCGAGGCCACCCGCCCGTTGTCGGCACACGCCGCGGAGCTGATCCGCTCGCTCGACTACCGGGTCACCGTCTCCTCCCTGGACGAGGCGGACGCCTCCCTCGGCGCGGAAAGGGAGGCCGGCGTCGAGGGGACCCCGGACGGCGACGCCGGGCCCGACCAGCCGCACCTCCTGATCGTCGACCGCTGGGTGGCCACCGCCGAGAAGCACTGCGACGAGCTGAAGCGCTTGGACGGCCACGCCCGGTCCTGGATGAACGTGGTCGTCCCCTGGAACCACGCAGACATCCAGTGCCACAGCGCCGAGGGCGTGGAGCTGTGCCAGGTGCTCGAGAACCTGATGCCCAGGCTGCTCGACCGGGGGCGGCGCACCCCCTGGCACCGGGCCGTCGACGGCGTGCCCACGCTGAAGGAGTTCACCGACCTGCTACCGGCTGTCGTGGCCCACGCGGCCGGGCAGTTCCTCAGGCACGCGCACGCACATCCCCCCAGCGGGCCGCACGTCCCCAGACCGCGTCTCCTGGGCCCGGCACCGCCGGCCGACGCCCAGGGCCCCCACGAGGGAGGAGAGGAATGACGACCCGACCCCAAGGACGGATCATCACTTTCTACTCGTACAAGGGCGGCACCGGCCGCACCATGGCCCTCGCCAACGTGGCGTGGATCCTCGCCGCCAACGGCAAGCGCGTGCTCGCCGTCGACTGGGATCTGGAGGCCCCCGGGCTGCACCGCTTCTTCCACCCGTTCCTCGACGGCAGTGCCCTGGCGTCGACCACCGGCGTCATCGACCTCATCACCGAGTACTCCTGGGCCGCGACAACCGGCCCACCGCGCGCCGGGGAGTGGCACCGGGAGTACGCCAGGACGGAGGACCACGCGGTCTCCCTCGCCCCCGGGCGGCTCCGCTGGAGCTTCCCCGAGAACGGCTGCCTGGACTTTCTCTCGGCCGGCCGGCAGAGCCGCGAGTACTCGGCGACGGTGAGCTCCTTCGAGTGGGACAACTTCTACGAGCGGCTCGGCGGTGGCCTGTTCCTGGACGCGCTGCGCGACGACATGAAGTCCGTGTACGACTACGTCCTCATCGACAGCCGCACCGGCCTGTCGGACAATGCGGACATCTGCACCATCCACCTGCCCGACGTGCTGGTCGACTGCTTCACGCTCAGCGACCAGTCCCTCGACGGTGCCGCGCTGGTGGCCCGCAGCGTGGCGGACGGCTACCGCGGCAGGAAGATCCGGGTGCTGCCGGTGCCGATGCGGATCGACGAGGGCGAGAAGGACAAGATGGACGCCGGACGCGCCCTGGCACGGCTGAAGTTCGACGGGCTGCCCGCCGGGCTCAGCGGGGAGGAGCTCACGGCGTACTGGGGTGCCGTGGAGATCCCGTACCGGCCGTACTACGCCTACGAGGAGACCCTGGCCACCGTCAGCGACGAGCCGGGGCTCGCCAACTCCCTCCTGTCCGCCTTCGAACGGCTTACCGGCGTGATCACCGACGGCGACGTGGACACCATGCCGACCATGCCCGAGCCGGTGCGACTGCGGTGCAAGGACGCGTTCACGCGGCGCCGGCCTTCCACCACGAAGCCCGACATCGTGCTCGCGTACGTGGCCGAGAACCGGATGTGGGCCGACTGGATCGAGTCGCTGCTGACCCGCTCCGGCTGCCGCGTCACACCGATCGACCTTTCTCTGCGGGCCATGGAGCAGCCGGACGACCCGGCGCGCACAGTGGTGCTCTTATCGAAGCCGTTCTTCAAGTCCCGCGGCAGGGAAGCCGCGTGGCGCACCCTGGCCGAGACCGACCTGGACGGCTCTCCGGGCGGACTGGTCCCGCTGCGCCTCGACGACGTACAGGCGCCCGGCGCCTATCCCGACCGCAACGTGGTCAGCCTCGGGGTGGATGAGGCGGCGGATACGGCGAGCGTGCTGAAGGCCCTGGGCCTGCCCGCCCTGCCCGACAGCACCGGCACCGCGCGCCGCTATCCCGGCAGTACGCCGCGGATCTGGAACGCCCCCCAGCGCAACGCCGCGTTCACCGGCCGCAACGTCGTCCTGGAGCAGATGCGCGACCAGCTCGGCAGCGGCATGTCGGCCGTCCTCCCACGGTCCCAGGCGTTGTTCGGGCTCGGTGGGGTCGGCAAGACGCAGGTCGCCATCGAATACGTGCACCGGTTCATGGCGGAGTACGACCTGGTGTGGTGGATCTCCGCGGAGAATCTGGACAACGTGGTCGCCTCACTCGCCGAACTCGCCGCCCGACTCGGCACGCACAGCGGCGAGAACATGGCCATGGCCAGCCGCGAGGCCGTGCGGATGCTGTCCCGCGGGGAGCCGACCAGCCGATGGATCCTGGTCTTCGACAACGCGGACGACCCGGACGCCCTCACCGACTACTTCCCGTCGGAAGGCGGCGGACACATCCTCATCACCTCCCGGAACCAGGCCTGGGCACAGCACGGCGACTCGTTGCCCATCGACGTGTTCCTGCGCGAGGAGAGCGTCGACCACCTGATGAGCCACGACGCCCGGCTCACCGCAGAGGATGCCGACCGGGTGGCGACCACCGTGGGCGACCTGCCGCTGGCCGTGGTGCAGGCCGCGGCCTGGCTCGCGGAGACGGCGACCCCGATCGAGGACTACCTGCGGCAACTGGCGGAGCAGACCACCGACGCGCTCAGCCTCAACCAGCCCGTCGGCTACCCGCATCCGGTGGCGGCCACCTGGAACATCTCCATCGCACGGCTGAAGGAGCGCTCCCCCGCTTCCGTACGGCTGCTTGAGCTGTGTGCGTTCCTGGCGCCCGAACCGATCTCCGCCCAGCTCCTCTACAGCAAGGAGATGATCGACGCACTGAAGCCGTACGACCCGGCGCTGCAGGAGAAGCTGGTGCTCGGCCGGGTGATCCGGGAGATAGGCCGGTTCGCACTGGCCAAGATCGACCAGGTGAGCAACTCCCTGCAGGTGCACCGGCTGGTGCAGGCCGTCATCCGCGCACAGCTCACCGAGGAGGAGCAGCGGGAGGCCCGGCACGTCGTGCACTCCGTTCTGGCCGGCGCCCGGCCCGACGGCGAAGAACCGATCGACGACCCCGAGACGTGGCCGCAGTTCGGCATCATCTGGCCGCACCTGCTCCCCTCGGACGCGCCCCACTGCGTCGCCCACGAGACCCGCCGGCTGCTGATCGACCGCGTCCGCTACCTGTGGAAGCGCGGCGACTTCCCCCGTGCCCAGCAGCTCACCGAGGAAACCCTCGACCACTGGCGGCCGACTCTGGGCGAAACGGACGTCCAGTACCTGTACCTGCGCAGCCAGCTCGCCAACGTCCTGCGCTCCCAGGGGCGGTACGTCGAGGCCCGGGACATCGACACCGACCTCCTGGAGCAGCAGCGTCAGGCTCTCGGCCCCGACCATCCGCACACGTACGTCACCATGTCCAGCCTGGCCAGCGACCTCGCCGCGCTCGGCGCCTACGGCCGGGCGGCGGAGTTGGCCCGCGAGGCGCACGAGGGCTTCGGCCGGATCTTCCACAGCTCCCACCGGCGCACGCTGAGCGCCGCGAACAACCTGGCGCTGACCCTGCGCATGGACGGCCGCTACCGCGACGCACTCAAGCTGGACCAGGACGTGTTGAACATGCGTACGGAGGTTCTCGGCCCCGACCATCCGTACACCCTGGCGTCCGCTGAGCGGCTCGGCCGCGACCTGCGCGAGGTCGGCCGTTACACGGAGGCCACGTCACTGCTCCAACGGACGTACGAAGTGTACAAGCGGGTCCTCGGCAAGGATTTCCCCGGCACCCTGCGGTGTGCCAAGTCCCTGGCCGTATCGCTGCGCAGGAGCGGACAGTTCGAGAACGCCCGCCGGCTCACCGCCGCGACCCGGGCCCAGTACAGGGCCCAGTACGAGGAGGCGACTCCGGACTCGCTCGCCTGCGACCTCAACATGGCCGCCGACCTGTTCGCCGCCGACGAGCGCCAGGCGGCTTGCGAGGTCGCCCGGGAGGTTATCGCCGAGTACACGAAGAGGCCCGGCGAAGCACACCCGCACACCCAGGCGGCGCTCAACAACCTCGCGATCTTCCACTGGGGCTGCGGGGACGACGACGAGGCCGAGACGGTGTTCCGTGCCGTGCTGCCCCGCATGAGGGAGGTGCTCGGTGACGCGCACCCGCACACGATGTTCTGCGCGATCAACTACGCCAACGTACTCGCCCGTCAGCGCCGCTGGGAGGAGGCACGGACGCTGGAGGCCGAGGCGGTGGAGGTGCTGGGCAGATCCCTCGGCCGCCACCATCCGGAGACTCTGGCCATCGTCACCAACGTTGCGCTCACCCTCAAGGCCCTCGGGCACACGGACGAGGCCCAGGTGATGCGCGACGAGGCGATGACCGAACTGCGGCGGCAGCTCGGCGAGGACAACGGGATCACGAAGGTCGCGGGCGACAACCGGCGGATCTACCGCGACCTGGAGCCCCTCACAGTGTGAGCGCCCGGCGCGGCCGGCGTGTCCGACAGCAGCCAGGCGATGGCTTCCGGCAGGGCGCGCAGCGCCGCGAAGTGGGCCGCGCCGGGGTCGAGCACAGCCGTGGCCCGGGCGATGCGCCCGGCGAGCCAGGAGTGGTGCGCCACGGGGGAGAACGCGTCCTTCCTGCCGTGCCACAGCAGCACCGGCACCTGGATGTCCGCCGGGTCGAAGCCCCAGTCGGCAATCAGCGCGAGGATGTCGTCGACCCATCCGTACGGCGACTTGCGCAGCGCCTCGCGGTAGTTGCGCAGCAGCATGGCCCGGATGCCGCGATCCGAGACGATCTGCCGGTCCTCGTCGGTCAGATCGCCGCGCAGTTCGTCGAGCAGCCGGGCCGGGTCCTCGCGGATCGCGGCGGAGCGCGGAATGAGCCGGGCGACGAACCGCTCCGGGTCGGTGGCGGCCGTCCGGAACTCCCGCACGTTGCCGGGAGCCATCCCCTCGAACCAGTCGAGCCCCTCCGCGTCCCGCGGCGCCAGCCCGACCAGCGCGGCGGCCCGCGTCACCCGCCGCGGCAGCAGCGCGGCGCAGGCCAGGGCATGCGGAGCGCCCCCCGATCGGCCCGCCACGACGAAGCGGTTCAGCCCCAGCGCATCGGCGACCTGGAGCACGTCCTCCACGACGTCGGCCACCCGGCGACCCGGCCTGCGGTCGGAACCGCCGTAGCCGGGACGGTCGTACGAGATGAGCCGGATACCCCGCTGGTAGAGGAACATGGGCCGTGGCCGGGGCCCGACGCGGCTCCCCGGCATGCCGTGCAGCAGGAACACCGGCCGGCCGCACGGATCTCCTGAGCACTCCACCCGCAGTATCCGACCGTCCGTCGCCCGGACCCGGTCAGGCGCCGGCACGACATCATGCACAGCGCATCCCCTCCCCGGGCCCGAACCGGGACCACCCTCCCAGAAGTTCCCGCCCTCTCCGCCCCCGAAACGACCGCACCCCCCTGTCCCTTCGGCGGCCCGACCCGCACCGCAGTCCGCACCGCAAGCGCCCGGTCCGCCAACGACTGCGCGCGCTCACACTCTCGTCCCCGGCGACGCGGTCGGATGGCCGTGACGGACCAGCCGACGTGTCAGTGGGGATCGGGCTCGCGGATGTGGTGGCACTCGTCAGGCGTCGGCGAGGAGGGGGTCGTACGGGGTGCCCGTGCGGCGGCCCGTCATGAAGGAGAGGAAGTCGCCCACGAAGGCGCTGCGGCCGTGGGCGCCGTCGGTGGTGGTGAGGTCGCGGTGAAAGGCGGTACGGAAGAGGGTGCGGTACTCGTCCGCGTCGATGCTCCCGTTGCCGTCCTTGTCGGTGGCGTCGAAGAGGACCTCAGCAACGCGGATGAGCGCCGGCCCGGCGAGGGAGGGAACGGCGGCGGCGTACTCCTCGGCGCTGACGCGGCCGTCGCCGTCCGTGTCGAGGGCGGCCTGCAGTTCGCGCCACCAGGCGGCGAAGGCGTCGTAGAGCCGGGTCTCCTCGGGTTCGTCCAGGTCGAGGCGGGTGGAGAGTTCGCGTGCCATGGCGGCGAGGTCAGGCCAGTCGAGGTGGCCGTCGCCGGTCTGGTCCAGCACTCGGCGGAAGAACTCCTCCGCTGAGCGCCGGGTTTCCTGTGCGGCTGCCGGGGGTGCCGGAGCGGGGCCGGTGTCGCCGCTCAGTGGTGTGAGGAGGCGGAGCAGGGCTGATGCCCGCTTCATGCGGGCGCGCAGGGCGGTCACGGTGCGGGCGCGGGGGTCGTCGCTGTCGGGCGGGAGCGAGAGGGCTTCGATGATGCTTTCGGCCTTGATCCAGCCCCCGGGCAGGAACCGGGTGAGCCCGGCGGCGAGGTAGGCGCCCTGCATGAGGGTGGGGGCGCCGGGCATCTCGGGCAGGCCGGCCCGGCGCCGGTAGGGCTCGGGGAGCGAGGCGACGGTGATGGCGCCGAGGACCGGACCGGCGACGGTGCGGCCGGCCGCCCACAGTGTCGGCGCGCCGTGGAGCAGCGCAGGGGCGGGCAGGTGGTCGAAGAGCCGGTAGAGGATGATGCGGGCCGCCTCGGTGTTCTCCAGCTCGTTTTCGACGATCCGGTCGAAGTACTGCCAGAAGTCGTGGAGGTCCTCGGGGAGTTCTGCGGCGTCGCCGTCGAGCGCGGCGAGGAACGTGCGGTACTCGGCGTACATCAGCTCCATCGTGTCCTGGTCGAGCGGCTGGCCGCTCAGCCGGCACATGGTGACGGCGCTCTCGAAGAGGGTGGCGACCACCCAGGCGCGGGTCGCGCGGTCCATCGCGTCGTAGGCGCGGCCGCGGGAGTCGGAGCCGCTCATGCGGGCGTGCAGCCGGTTGAGCCGGGCGGCCTCCCGTTCGCGTACCGCCGGGTCGGTGCCGAACATGCGCCGCATGCTGAGGAAGGTGTTGCGCAGTCGGCGCCACGGGTGGGCGACGAAGGTGGAGTTGTCGGCGAGAGCGGCGCCGACCTGCGGGTGAGCGGCCTCCAGCACGGTGGCGCGGATGATGGCCAGGGCCCAGCGCGGGTCGTCGAAGAAGCCGCTAAACTCCGATGTCGGGCCGAACAGTAATGCCTCGTCGGCCGTTCCGGGGGCTTCGGTGGTCATGAGGGGTCTCCGTTCGTCCCGGCGGACACGCCGCCGAAGCGGCGGTCGCGGCGTTGATAGGCGTGCAGGTAGGCGAGGAAGTCGGGCGCCCGCAAGTCCGGCCAGAGCACCTCGGGGAAGACCCACTCGGCGTAGGCGACCTGCCAGAGCATGAAGTTGGAGATGCGCTGCTCACCGGAGGTACGGATGACGAGATCCACATCGGGGGTGTCGGGGAAGGGCAGGTGGTCCGCGAAGAGCCGCTCGGTCACCTCGTCGGCGGGCGTCCCGCTGCGGATCAGCGACCTTGCAGCCTCGACTATGTCCCGGCGCCCGCCGTGGTCGAAGGCGACGGTCAGCGTCATCCCCCGGTTGTCGGCGGTGAGCGCCGCCAGGTCGCAGAAGTCCTGGGTCAGTTCCCGGGGGATGCGCGGGTCGGCGACCCCGAGGAAACGGCAGCGGATGCCGCGCGCGAGCAGCAGCGGCGCATGCTTGCGCACCACCCGGCGGACCAGACGCATCAGGAATTCGACCTCGGTACCAGAGCGGTTCCAGTTCTCGGTGGAGAAGGCGTACAGAGTGAGCCACTCCACGCCGGCGGCCCGGGCCGCCTCGATGACGTCGATGACGGCGGTCTCCGCGGCCCGGTGACCCGCCGTACGGGGAAGCGAACGCCGCCGCGCCCACCGGCCGTTGCCATCCATCACGCAGGCCACGTGCCGCGGCCCCGCCCCGTCCGGGGCGGCACGGCCGGCCGTACCGCGCTCGGTCACGCCCACCCTGCCTCGCCGCTCCCGCCTCGCCCACGCCCCACCGACGTGTTCTCTCCTGAGAGTCTGACGGCGCGAACGGGCCCCGCGCGGCTGAACGATCGGCCGTCACCCCCAGCTCTTATGTTCGAATATGCCCGAATGCCAGAGCGTCGAACTCGCGGTGACCTTCGCGCTCCGGTCCGGGGTCAGGGTCACACTCGCTGCCCTGGCCTCTCTGTCGGAAGGAGCGGGGCGGGCGTCACATCGGATGTGCGTGCGGCGCGGGGTTGTGAGGTTTGCCGTGTGCCGAAGCTGAATCAGATCATCGCGGTCGAGAAGAGCGTCAGGTCCAAGCCCTCCACGAGCTCACCCGGGTTCACCAGGACGTGCAGAAGCCCGCCCTGCTGGCCGGTATCTGTTCTTCAACGCCGCCGGTGTGCGCACACGGGTGGCAAGCAGGAGCCCGGGAGCTGGACATGCTCCCGGGCTCCGTCACGTTCTGTGCCCGCTGCCTGTGCTGTGACCGGGAAGTTCACCGGGTCGAGTGGTCAGGCCGCGGCGGGTAGGGGTCTGCCGCCCCTGCGAATGCTTCTTTCGCTGCGGATTCGGACACGTTCGCGTCGTTGGGCGGCAGTCGCGTGCGGAAACGTACAACTGACAGGCGGGGTGATCCGTTTCCGCGGCCGTTCCGCATGCCTGATCCGCATAGCCCCGAAATCCTGCGTATCGTCACGTATCACCCAGTGCCGTACGAGTCCGGGGGGACCCTTGGACGCCGCAGAGCCTTTCGATCTCTCCCGCCGCCGCTTCCTCCGAGCCACCGCCGCCGCAGGCGCGGTCACCACCACCGGTGCCGTTCTCGACGCACCGGGCGCGGTCGGGCGCGCCGCCGCCGGCGCGACCTTGTCGTTCCTGTCGTTCACCGCCGCCACCAACGGCTCCGCCGCCCTCGCCCCCGACGGCGATCACCTCGTCGCCGAGGTGCAGAACGTCCTGTGGTCGATCCCCCGGTCGGATGGCAAGGCGGTTGCGCTCACCACCGCCGGACTGGAGCCCAGCCGCCCGCACTTCGCGCCCGACGGCAGCCGCCTCGTCGTCTGCGCGTACCGCGGTGGCGGCTTCCACCTATGGACGCTGCGCCCGGACGGTTCCGGACTCGCGCAGCTGACCGATGGGCCCTGGGACGACCGCGCGCCCGCCTGGTCTCCCGACGGCACGCGCATCGCGTTCTGCACCGAGCGCGGTGGCGACGCGGTGGCCGGCAGTCCGTACCGCATCTGGGTGCTTCAGGTGGCCACCGGCGAGCTGACGCAGCTGACCGGGCTGCCGGACCAGCCCGGTCCGCATCAGGGCGGCGCCTGGGAGGACTTCGACCCGGCCTGGTCGCCGGACGGCGCGCGGGTGTTCTTCGTACGCGCCGCGGTCGGCAGCCGCGGCCCGCTCGCGGCCCGCACCGTCGCATCCGTAGCCGCGCCCGCCCCGGGAGAGGTGCGAGTCGAGCACACGGAGACCACAGAGTCCCAGGTGATGGCTCCGGCGGTGAGCCCGGGCGGGCGGCTGGCGTATCTGCGTACGACCACGGCACCTTCGGCGTCGTGCACCCTCGTCGTCGACGGGGCACCCGTCGACGTCGGTTCCGGGGGCGCCGGGGACGCGGATGTGGCGCCGGTGCCGCCACGCTGGATCTCCGGCGAGGAACTGCTGCTTACCGCCGGCGGGCAGTTCCGCATCCTCAACCCCGCGGTTCCCTCGCGGGCGGAGACGGTCCCCTTCACCGCCGAGCTTCCGGTCGAGCGTCCCCGGTACCGGGCCAAGGAGTACGACTTCGAGGACGGCGGCGTGCGCCGGGTGCGCGCCGTGCACCTGCCCGCGCTGTCGCCCGACGGCCGGCGGCTGGCCTTCTGCGCGCTCGGCGCGCTGTGGATCGCGGACACCACCGGCGGCCGGCGCCCGCGCAAGGTCCTGCAGGCGGACAGGACCCGCTACGTCCACGCCCCCGCGTGGACTCCCGACGGCCGCGGCCTGGTCTACGCAGACGACCGCGACGGCCTGTTCGCCGTACGCCGCCGCGACCTCGCCTCCGGCGAGGAGACCGTGCTCGCCAGGGGCGGCCGGGTCTTCCCCGCGCTGTCCCCGGGCGGCCGGCGGCTCGCGTGCATCGACATGACCGGCAATCTCGTCGTGAGCGACCCGGACTCCGGTACGGAGGAGGTGCTCGCCGCGCCGCTCGGCGCGGGCGGACTGCCGGGCCGGCCAACCTGGTCACCCGACGGGCGGTACCTGGCGCTGTGCGACCGCAACCGGCTCAACCAGCGCTTCCGCGAGGGCTACAACCTCATCCGTGTCGTCGACGCCGCCTCCGGCGCCGCCCGCCTCCACCCCGTCGCGCCGCACACCTCGATCTCCGACCGCTACGACTCCGGCCCCGTCTGGTCACCGGACGGCCGGTGGCTGGCGGTCGTCGCGGAGTCCGCGCTGTGGCTGCTGCCCGTACGGCCCGACGGCACACCGGACGGTACGCCGCGGCAGCTGACCGACGAGGCCGCCGACCACCCGTCGTTCTCCGGCGACGGACGGCAACTGGCGTACCTGTCGGCGGGGCGCGTGCGCCTGGTCGACCTCGCCACCGGCGCCGCTCGCACCGTGCGCGTCCCGCTCGACTACCGCCGCCCCGTCGCCCCCGACACCGTCCTGCACGCCGGCCGGCTCTGGGACGGCACCTCCGACGCCGTACGCGACGACGCCGACCTCGTCATCCGCCGCGGCCGGATCGCCGCCGTCGCACCGCACCGCGCCGGCCGCCCCGCGGCCCGCCGCGTCGACGCCTCCGCGCGCACCGTCATCCCCGGGCTCTGGGACGCCCACTGCCACCCCTGGCAGTCCACCTACGGCGGCCGGCAGACCGCCCTGCAACTCGCGTACGGCATCACCACCGCCCTGTCGCTGGGCGGCTTCGCCTACGAACAGGCCCGCATCCGCGAGGCCGCCGACGCCGGCGACCTGGCCGGACCCCGGCTGCTGGCCACCGGCGAGCTGCTCGACGGCGCGCGTGTCGCGTACAGCATGAGCCGCGCCCACGGCACCCGGGCGGGCCTGCGCCGCTCGCTGGCGCGGGCGGAGGGGCTGGACTGGGACTTCATCAAGACGTACGTGCGCGCACCCGGCTGGGTCATGGCCCAGGCCGCGGCCTTCGCGCACGAGCGGCTCGGCGTACGCAGCGGCAGCCATCTGTGCTCCCCAGGCGTGCAGCTCGGCCAGGACCTGACGACACATCTGCAGGCCACACAGCGGTTGGAGTTCGGCCACGCCACGACCGCCACGGGCCGCTCGTACGCCGACCTCATCGAGATCTACACCGCGACCGGCGACTTCCACCTCGTCGCCACCCCCTTCCCCGCCCTCGCCCTCCTCGGCGCCGACCCCGCCCTCGCCGCCGACCCGCGCGTGACCGCACTCATGCCACCCTGGGACACCGCCGCCGTCGAACAGCGCGCCGGACAGCCGCCGACCACCGCGGAACTGGCCACGCTGGCCACGGAAATGGACGTCTACCGGCGGGTGCTGGCCGCCGGCGGCCTCGTCGCCCTCGGCACCGACCAACCCCTCGTGCCCGTCGGCCTCCACCTCCACCTCGCACTGCGCGCCCTGCACCGCTCCGGCCTGTCCGCCGCCGAGGCACTGCGCACCGCGACCGTGCTCCCAGCGCGGGTCTTCGGCGCGGCCGGGCACCTCGGCACGCTGGAGCCGGGAAAGTACGCCGACCTGACGGTGATCGACGGCGACCCGTTCACCGACTTCGCCACGCTCGTACGTACCGAGGCGGTGCTGCGGGGCGGCAGGCCCTTCACCCAGGCGGACCTGGTGCGCTCCTTCGAACCGGCGGCGGCCCTGCGGGACAGCGGCCACAGCGCCGCGACCGGCGAGGACTGGCTGGAGGCCGGACGGCTCATGCGCGCGCGATGATGCCTGCGGCGCGTGCGGCGCGCAGCCAGTCCGGGAACTCGCTCGTCAGGGCCTCGTAAAGTGCCGCGTCGGACAGGGCCTCGGGGGCGTTACCGGCCGGGAAGAAGCCGGCGTTGTCCACAACCCGCTTGGCCGGAACCGGTAGCTCGTCGAGCTTGCGCAGGAAGTCGAACTGCTTGTTCTCCGGATCGCCGAACCCTACGAACTGCCAGAAGATCGGCAGCCGGGCAGCGGTGCACAGCACGTGCTCGGCCGCGGTGCGGGACGTGGGGCCGCCGTCCGTCTGGAAGATCACCAGGGCGGGTGCGGCCGCACCCGAGGCCGAGTAGTGATCGATGACGGCCTGCATGGCCAGGTGGTAGTTCGTCCGCCCCATGGGCCCGAAGCTGCCGTGCAGCGCGCCGATACGTCCCTCGTACTCCTGCAGGTTCAGCTCGGCGAGGCCGTCGACGTCGGTGGAGAAGAAGACGACGGGCACCGTGCCATCGTCGTCGAGGTGCGCCGACAGCCCCAGCGCCTGCTCCGCCAGTTGCTGGACGGTGCCGTTCTTGTAGTGGCTGCTCATGCTGCGAGAGCGGTCGAGCACCAGGTACACGGCGGCGCGCTGCCCGGACAGGCCGGTCTTCTCCAGGGAGATGCCCGCGGTCTTGTACAGGTCGACCAGGCGCGGCGCGGCGGCTCGGACCTTCTCCAAGCTGATGGCCGAGCTCTCGGCGGGCGGCCGATGCCGCGGCTTGGTGTAATCGATCGCCATCGTAGATCCCCCGGAGCGGACGGACAGAAAGCGCCCACGGTACGTCGACGGGGCTGACAGCAGGAGGGGTCGACCGGCCCCGGCTGCGCCGCGGCGCACGGCGCCATCCGTCCGCACGGTGGTGCCGAGCGGCGGTACGCGGGAGTCGAGGGCCGGAGGCGAGGCTCCGGCCCCCGGGTAAGAGGTCCTGTCTCAGCAGATGTCCCTGCTCGCGTTGCCGGAGATGTTCCAGGTGGTGTTGTCGCCGCAGGGCGATTCCCGCACCGATGTGTTGTTCACGGTGAGGGTGATCGAGACGTCCCGCGTGTTGGGGAACTCGGAGCGCGCGGCGATACGCACCTCGCCGCCGCCGTTGACCGTGCCGCCCTGGATGGTGACGTTGTAGCAGTTCTCGATCAGGATCGAGTTGTTGCCGTTGTTCGCCAGATCGACCGAGCGGATGAGCAGGCCGCCCGACTGCGAGACGCAGAAGATGCCGCGGCCGCCGCCCCGCGAGATGACCCGGTCGACGGTGATGTTGGTGTTGTACGAGCCGTTGGACAGGCGCCCGTTGGTGTTGGCGGTGCGGAAGGTGGCGTACCCGGTGCCGGAGGCGACGTTGTCGCCGTCGACCGTGCCGATCTGGGCGTTGCGCGTGTTGTTGAGCAGCAGCCCGCTGTAGCCGACGTTGCGCGCCACGACGGTGCCGATGCGCAGCCCGTCGACGTTCCAGGTCTCCACGCCGTGGTTGCCCGTGCCCGAGACGGTGACATGGTCCATGCTCACGTCGGTGCTTCCGGGCTGGTCACGCTCGAAGCGGATGCCGAGGCCGCCGCTGAGGTTGAGGTTGATCTGTCCGAGGTGGAGGCCGTTCATGCCGTAGAAGCGCATCCCGAAGTAGGGGCTGCCCGTCATGTTCATGTACGGGATGGACACGTTGGTCCCGTTCACCGCCTCGACAGCGCCGCGTCCGGAGAGGTTGCCGACGTTCATCGTGCCGCAGACCTCAAGGGCGGTGTGGCTGGGCAGCGTGACGGCCGAGTTCCCGATGGAGCCCGAGGCCATGACGGACACCCGCTCCTGAACGTTGCGGCCGGAGGTGAGGGAGTTGACCGCGGCCTGGACGGCCGCGCGGTAGTCGCCGCCGGTGTAGACGGTGCTCGAACCGTTGCGGGCGGTGTAGTCGCCGCTGCTGCCGGTCACCGTGGCGTTCGGGGTGCCGGCCCCGCAGTCACCGCCGCCCGGACCGCCCTCGTCGGCCCTGACCAGCTGCCACTGCTGGTTGGCGGCGCCGGTCGGGGCGTACTGGGAGATCCGGTCGCCCGGGGTCGTCGAATGTTCCCAGACGTCCAGGGCTTTGCCGGAGTGGCGGTTGACGAGGGTGGCATAGCCGCCGCTCTCCTGGACCTCCCACTGCTGGTTGGCGCCGTTGAGATCGTTCCACTGCACCATCGTGGCGCCGTCGTCGGCGCTCCACTCGTACGTCTCCAGCACGTGGCCGGAATGCCGGGCCTGGATACGGTAGTAGCCGCCGCCGGCGTCGATGAACCGGAACTGCTGGTTGGTGGCGTTCGTGGGGTTCCACTGGACAAGCTGTGCGCCCGGTTCCGTCGAGGCCCCCTCGACATCGAGCGCCAGGCCGGAGTGCCTACTGATCAGGTTGTACCAGACACCGGTCTCGACGGCCTGAGCCGAGGGAACCGCGACCAGGGAGATGACCACTCCGACGACAGCGGCGAGGAGGGCCGAGGTGAGGGTGAGGAGTTTTCGTCCAGTTCGGGGCATGGGGCTCCTTCGCTACATGGCGGTCTGCGGACGGGAAACCGCTCGGCGGCACGCGGCGAGCGAGCCACCTGGTCGACAAGTGGTTGCCGGGCCACACGGATTGGTTGCCGGGCTGGACAGAAAAGATGCGCATGCCTGCCCCGTACGGCGTCCCGCCCGGCAGTGGTCGCGCGGCGGGCTGCCGACCACGGTGCCGCCTGCGTCGAGCACGTAGCGGGGCACTGTAAACGAACGGCCCGTGAACCGCCCCGGGTTCTTCGGAGGCTCTTGGTTGTGACTGTGACCTGCGGGTTTTGAGTGTTCTGGTAGTAGGTGGCTTCATATTCGGCGGGCGGCACGTGGCCGATCTCACCGTGCAGCCGGCGGTGGTTGTGCCAGTCGACCCATTCGGCGGTGGCCAGCTCGACCTCGGACAACGTCCGCCACGGCCGTTGCGGTTTGATCAGCTCGGTCTTATACAGGCCGATGGCCGACTCGTTGGAGTGACGTATCAACTCGCCGGCCACCGGCGGGACGCCGGCCCGGTCACGCCGCCACAGCACCATCTCCAAGGCGGATGAGCGCCTTGAACTCGGCGTCGCGGGTCGCGCGGGCCGAGACCGGGCGGTTTCTGGCCGCGTAGTAGGTGGACGGGGCGATGCTGATGCCGTGCTCGGACAACACGGTGCAGATCGGCTCGACGCCGCCGAAGCGGTCCCGGTGCTCGTCGATGAAGCTCACGAGCGTGTGTGTGGCCGGTCGAGCTCGGCCGCGAAGAAAGCGGACGCGGCCTTGAGGATCTCATTCGCCCGCTTGAGCTCGGCGTTCTCCTTGCGAAGCCGCTTCAGCTCGGCCGACTCCTCCGTCGTGGTGCCCGGCCGCTGACCGGCATCCACCTGGTCGCGGCGCACCCACTGGCGCACGGTCTCGGCCGCGCCGATACCCAGCTTGGCCGCGACTGCCTTCATAGCAGCCCATTCGGTGTCGTAGTCGGGCCGCACCTCGGCGACCATGCGCACCGCACGACGGCGCAGCTCAGCGGGGTAAGGGGACGGACGTGCCACAGCTCGATCCTCTCAGGAAATCGAGCCTCCATCCGACCCGGGGCGGTTCAATCAAGCCGTTGCTGTGAACCGGGAGTCCAGGTTGATAGCACCGTCCGTCACGGATCAGAGCCCACAGGACGTTCACCCGTCGGCGGGCCAACGCGAGGACCGCTTGGGTGTGACGCTTACCCTCGGCACGCTTGCGTTCGTAGAAGCGCCTGGACGCCTCGCAGTTGCGGATGCTGATCAGCGCCGGGGCGGTGCAGGTTGCCGTTCACGTTGCCGGAGTCCCGGGGGACGGGGGCAACGCCAGCAAGGTTGGCCAAGCGGTCGGGCTGCCGAGGCGGCTGATCGACACACTGGCGGAGGACCCGGCACAGCGGAGTCGGTGCCGAGGCAACTCGGCGTGGCGCCGCATGATCAAGCCCGTCGACGCCGTCCTCGTCCATCAGCGCCACGGTCTGGACGCCGGACACGACTCAGAGTATATGATAATGATTTTCATAATCTAATTCGCTCCGGTATCCGCATGGCTCAGGGGAGGAACCCATGTCCGTCAGGGACGCCACGGCACAGCCCAACAGGGCTGAGCGCACGGACAAGGGACCGCCGGGCGGCGGGGATCCGCTCCTCGTCTTGCTGGGCAGTATCCGGGCACGCCTGTGTCTGGCCCTGGCCGTGGGCGCCGTCAGTGGGATCCTCGGGGTCGCCGGGTTGGTGCTGGTCGGGTTCGCGCTGGACGAACTCTTCACCGCCGACCCGTCCGGTATCCGGGTCGCGTGGCTTCTCATCGCCGCCGGGGCGGTCATGATCGGCCGGTTCGCGATGCGCAAGTGGGCCTTCGACCTGTCGCACCTCGCATCGTTCGTCCTGGAGACCACTCCGGCGCGATCTGGCCGAGCATCTGTCGACCGTGCCGCTCGGTGAGGTCCAGGCCCTCGGTTCCGGGGCGCTCAAGAAGGTCGTCCAGGACGATGTCCGCGCTCTGCACGGGGCCGTGGCCGACGCGACGCCGATGCTCGGCGCGAGCCTGGCCCAGCCCCTCGCCGCACTCGCCGCGCTCGCGGTCGTCGACTGGCGGCTGCTGCTGGCGGTGCTCGCGCTCGTTCCCGCCGTGGCGATCGGTTTCAGTCTCGTGACGCGCGACTACGCGGCCCAGCGCCGCGCCTACGACGAGGCCAACGAAGCCGTCAACGAGGCCGTCGTCGAGTTCGTCCAGGGCATGCCGGTGGTCCGCACCTTCGATGACGGCACGACCTCGTTCGCCCGCTTTTCCGACCGAGTCGAGGACTTCACCAGGGCAACCGAGGTCTGGCAGCGGCAGGGCAAGACCGCCGGCGTCCTCACCCGAGCCGCGATGACGCCCCTTCCCACCCTGGTGATCATCCTCGCGGTCGGCACCTGGCTGGTGTCGGCGGGTTCCATGTCCGTCATCGACCTCGTGCTCGCCACAATGCTCGGCACGATGCCGATCGAGTCGGTGGTGCCGCTGATGTACCTGAGCAACTTCATCACCGACTCCCGCGCCGGGGCCGTCCGCATCAACGAGATCCTCGCCATCGAGCCCCTGCCCGAGCCGGAAGCCCCCCAGCAGCCCGCTGACGGCTCGGTCGTCTTCGAGGATGTCGTCTTCTCCTACGGCCCCGGTGCGGGCAGCGGCGAGGGCGAGCCCGCCGGCCGCAGAGCGCTCGACGGGGTCGGCCTGCACATCCCCGACGGCACGGTGTGCGCCCTCGTCGGCGCCTCGGGCTCGGGCAAGTCGACGGTCGCCCGGCTGATCCCCCGGTTCTGGGATGTGGCCTCGGGCGCGGTGCGCGTCGGTGGCGTCGATGTCCGCGACATGGCCCCGGACGTGCTGCTGCGTCACGTCGGTCTCGTCTTCCAGGACCCCGTCCTCCTCAACGACACCGTGGCGGAGAACATCCGGCTGGCCCGCCCCGACGCGTCCGACGACGACGTCCGCGCGGCGGCACGCGCCGCGCAGGCCGACGAGTTCATCCGTACCGAGCTGTCCCACGGCTACGACACCCGCGTGGGCGAGCGCGGCAGCCTGCTTTCGGGCGGACAGCGGCAGCGCATCACCATCGCCAGGGCGCTCCTGGCCGACTCGCCCCTCATCGTCCTCGACGAGGCCACCGCGTTCGCGGACCCGGAGAACGAGGCCGCCATCCAGCGTGCCCTGGCCGAACTGACCCGCGGGCGCACCGTCGTGGTGATCGCGCACCGCCTGGGCACCATCGTCGACGCGGACCAGATCGTGGTTCTCGACCACGGCAAGGTCGCGGAGAGCGGCACCCACACCACCCTGCTCGACGCCGGCGGGCGCTACGCCGCCCTGTGGCGGCAGCACACCAAGGCCGACGGCTGGGGGCTGGGCGGTCGCCGGCCCGCCGCCCCGGCGACCACCGACAGTTCGGAGGTTCCGGCATGAAGCGCCTCTACCGCCTGATGATGCTCGCCGCCGGAACGCGCGGCCGTCAGTTCCTCACCGCGCTGCGCGCGTCCGTCGTCGGCTCGGTCGCGCAGGCCGCTGCATACGGCGTCCTGATCGGCCTGATCCACGAGTTGGCACAGCCCGACGTCGACAGCGCCGCCGCCTGGACCTGGTTCGCCGCGTTCGTCGCGCTGTACGCGGCCGAAGCCGTCTGCCGGATGTCGGAACTCCGGTTCCAGTACCACGAGTGGGCGCAGGTCATGTCAGACCTGCGCCTCGAACTCGGCGAGAAGCTGCGCACGATGCCCCTGCGGGACCTGGAGAAGCGTGCCGCCGGCGACCTCAGCGCCGTGGTGGGCGGCAACGTAGCGTACGCGTCGATGGGCGCGTCCCATATCGCCTTCCTGTTCCTGCAGGCCGCCATCGTCCCCGTCGTGCTCGTGATCGTCATCCTCGCGGTCGACTGGCGCGTCGGACTGGTGCTGCTGGTGACGCTGCCCGCGGCACTGCCCTTCGTCCGCGGCATCCAGCGACGCTCCGGCGAGGGACAGCGAGCAGGCGCGGCCGCCGACGCCGTCGCGTCGTCAAGGATCGTCGAGTACGTGCAGGCCCTGCCCGTCCTCCGGGCGACAGGACAGGCAGGTGCCTCCTCCCGCCGGCTCAACGAGGCACTCCAGCACCAAACCGACGTCATGAGCACCACACAGAAGTCGCTCACCCTGCCCAGTATCGTCGCGACCACGGCCATGCAGATCGGCATCGTCATGGCCGTCGCGGTGGGGGCATCCCTGGTGATCGACGCCGACCTGTCCGCCGCGCTGCTCGTCGCGCTGGTGGTGGCGGCCGTCAAGCTCGCCGAACCGCTCGCCAACACCGCCTCCATGATCGCCGTCTTCGAACTGTCGGAGGCGTCCCTGGAACGCATCGCCGAGATCATGGACAGCGAGCCGCTTCCGGCCGCCGACATCGACACACGCCTCGACCGCTTCGACATCAGCTTCGACAACGTGACGTTCCGCTACCACCCGTCCGACCCCGAGCCCGTACTCGACGCCCTCTCCGTCACCCTGCCGGCACGGTCCCTGACCGCGCTCGTGGGTCCCTCCGGATCAGGCAAGTCCACGATCTCCAAGCTCGTCACCCGCTACGCCGACCCCGAAGCCGGAACCGTCCGGATCGGCGACGCCGACCTGCGAGGCGTCGCACCCAGGGAGATCTACCGCCATGTCGCGGTGGTCTTCCAGGACGTCTACCTCTTCAATGACACCATCCGCGCCAACATCGCGATGGCCCGTCCCGGGGCGACCGACGAGGAAGTGGAGACCGCGGCGCGGGCCGCGAACGTGCACGAGTTCGTCACCCGCCTCCCCCACGGCTACGACACCCGGGCCGGCGAGATCGGGGGTGCGCTCTCGGGAGGCGAGCGGCAGCGTGTGTCGATCGCCCGGGCCATTCTGAAGGACGCGCCCATCGTCATCCTCGACGAGCCTACGGCCGCGCTCGACAGCGCGAGCGAGGTGGCCGTCCAGGAAGCCATCGGTGCGCTGGTCGCTCATAAGACCGTGCTGGTCATCGCACACCGCCTGTCGACAGTGGTCGGTGCCGACCAGATCCTCGTGATCGACCAGGGAAGAGTCGCCGAACGTGGTACGCACACCGAGTTGCTGGAGAACGGCGGGCGCTACGCCGGTATGTGGGCCGCGCAGACGAGCGCACGCAGATGGCGCGTGACCGCCACGGCCGGCGCATGACCGAAGGGTCGCGGTGCAGCGGAGCGGCGCCGTCGGTGCGGTGGACGATGCGGCGTCCGGGGCTGCCACACCCGGCGACGCAGGCGGCTGTGAACTCACCGTCCGGCCCGCTGACGGCACATCGGACCAATCAAGTGCCGTGTGTCGTGAGGCCGGCGATGATCGAGTCCAGGCCGGTAGCAAAAATCTCTTCCATGGACAGGGTGAAGAACTCCGCTCCCACCCTCGCCGCGGTCGGGTAGACGGACACGTCGATCGTGTCCAGACCGGTGACGAACGCCTGCGCCCGGTTCGGGCGGCGGGCGTTGCGGCGGGCGTCGGCGTTGTCCTCGATGGCGATGCGGGAGAAGGTCCAGCTCATGATGAGCGCGCTGCCACGGGCGACCCTGGCGTCGTCGAATCCGGCGCCGGCTAGCGCGGCGGCGAGCAGCTCCAGCAGCCGGTACGCCTGAGGGCCGGCGGGGCCGTTGTCCATGAGCCAGGCGGCGAGTCCCGGGTACCGGCGCAGTACCGAGCGCTGGGCCGTCGCCCAGGCACGCACGCTCTCCTCCCAGTTCGCGTCGTGCGGGGCGGCCGCCGGCCGGACCAGTGCACCGACGCGGTCGGCGACCAGGCGGGTCAGCTCACCGCGGTCTCCGATGTACCGGTAGAGCGCCATCGGTGTGACGTCCAGGCGTGCGGCGAGGGCGCGCATCGTGACGCCCGCCAGCCCTTCCGCGCGGGCGATGTCCATCGCGGCGTCGACGATGCTCTCGCGGCTGAGCGGTGTCGGGTTTCCCACATCGGCGATCCTAGTGACCACGTTTTGAAAACGATTATCACTATAGTATACGTAGTAGACGCGCTGGCGGTCGCCGGTGTCGCGACAGAGAAAGTGCTGGTACCGGGATGGTGTCGACCATGGGCCGACGGACGGCTGCGATGGCTGCCGTGAGCGTGGCCGCCGCATTGCTGGCAACGGGTTGCTCCACAGCCCCGGAAGACGGGGGACGCGGCGCCGGCGGAATTCTGCGGGCGGCTTTCGCGGGCGGCTCGACGGAGACGTTGAACTACCTCAAAGGGCCGACCGCGCTGGACTACGTCCGCGCCAAGCTCGTGCACGCTCCGCTGTGCGAGCTCGATCCCGGTGCGGAGAACGGTGTCTCCTACGGGGTGGTCGAGTCCATCGACGTGGCGGACGACCTGTCCGAATACACCCTGCACGTCCGCGACGGAGTGCGCTTCACGGACGGGTCGAAGCTGACCAGCGCGGACGTGCTGTATTCGCTGCGCGCACCGGTGGAGTTGGAGGGGTTGCCGTTCACGATGCTCGCGGCGCGGAGCTTCGACCTGGACGCGGCGTCGGCGCCGGATGCCTCGACGGTGGTGCTGCCGGCCCGGTCGCCGGTCGCGGACGGGCGGGAGCTGATCTGCCAGAGCATGCTCGCCATCCAGGACGGCACCACCGGGTTCACCCCGCAGACTCCGTCGTCGGGTCCGTACACCATCGCCGCGTTCGAACCGGGACGGTCGACTCTGCTGGAACGCAACCCTGACTTCTACGGCCAGGCGCCGCCGTCGGAGTCGATCGAGCTGCTGTCGATCCCGGACGGCACGGCCCGGGTGAACGCGCTGCGGCAGGGGCAGGTCGACTTCGTCAGCGGCGTCGCCCCGGCGCAGGCGCAGAGCCTCGCCGGAACGGACGAGATCGCGGTCACCACGAGCGAACTGCCCTACGCGTCGTATCTGCACTTCACGATGGGCACCGAGAACGCCCCGTTCGACGACCCCCGGGTGCGGGAGGCGTTCAGGCTCGCGGTCGACCGGGAGCGGATCGTGAAGAACGTCTACTACGGCCGCGCGTTCGTCGGCAACGACCTGCCGGCCCTGGGCTTCCCCAGCTACGACACCGGGCTCGGCCAACGCGCCCATGACCCCGGCCGCGCGCGGCGGCTGCTCGCCGACGCCGGGGCCGAGGGGATGAGTGTGGAGCTGACGGCGGGCCCGGAGCTGCCCGGCATGGTCGAGGCCGCGACGCTGGTCGTGGAGGATCTGCGGGAGATCGGGGTGGATGCGACGCTGCGGGAGCTTCCGCCGGGGCAGCTGTTCGCCGACCACGCGGCCTACCTGGCGCTGCCGTTCAGGTCCGGCTTCAACCCGCCGGCGATGTTCGAGCCGAACCATGTGCCCGGCACGTTCCCGGAGGTCGACGCGCTCGTGCAGACCGCGCGCAGTGCCCCGGCAGCCGAGGAGCGGCTGGCGGCCTCGCACGAGGCGCAGCGAAGGCTGTGGGAGAAGGGCAACCAGATCGGTGCGGTGTTCGTGCCGAACATCAGCGCGGCCCGCGAGGGGGTCTCCGGAGTGCGGGAGCGGCAGTTCCCCGACCTGTCCCGGGCGACCGTCTCCGACTGACACGTGACGATGGCCGGTTGGATCGCGGCGAGGTTCGCCGTCTACGCGGCGACCCTCGCCGTGCTCTCGGTGGCGGTGTTCTGGTCGACCGAGGTGCTGCCCGGCGACGCCACCGGGGTGGTGTCGGGCCCGGACGCGACGGATGCGGAGCGGGCGGCGGTGCGCGCCACCCTCGGTCTGGACCGGCCGGCGCCCCAGCGGTACGGGGACTGGATTGCAGGGGTGCTGCGGGGGGATCTCGGCACCTCCCTGGTGTCGGGCCGTGAGGTCGGGGACATCCTCACCTCGCGGCTCGGCGCGAGCCTTTCGGTGCTGGTGCCGGCGGTGGTGCTCATCTTCGCGCTGGCCGGTGTGCTCGGTACGGTGGCCGGGCTCCGCGCGGGCGGGAGGCTCGACCAGGCTCTGACCGGTGCAACGGTCGGGCTGATCGGCATACCGGACTTCCTCGTCGCCACCGTACTGCTCGTGGTGTTCACGGTCTGGTGGCCGGTGCTGCCGGCGGTTGCCCTCGTCCCGGTCGGGCAGGCACTGTGGCAGCGTCCGGAGCTGATCGCGCTGCCGGCGCTGGCGCTCGCGCTGGGCGGGTTCGGATCCACGATGCGGCTGCTGCGCGCCTCGGTCGCGCAGACCGCCGCGATGCCGTTCGCCGAGTTCGCCCGGCTGAACGGCGTCCGCGGGCCCCGCTACGTCCGCACGGTCGTCTCGAACGCGGCCGGTCCGGCGATCCACGCTCTCGCGGTCATGGTCGCCGGGCTGCTGGGCGGGGGCATCGTCGTGGAGACGCTGTTCAACGTGCCGGGCCTGGGCTACGAACTCACCCGGGCGGTCGAGAGTCGTGACGTACCGCTCGTGCAGGGCCTGAGCCTGGTGCTCGGGGCGATCACGCTGGCCGTACTCCTCGCCGGGGACGTCGCCGTGCGGCTGCTGCACCGCCATACCGCGGATCCGGCGGTGGCGTCTTGACCGCCAGGCGGCGGTGGGCCGCGGTGCCGGTGGCGCTGGTGCTGATCGCCGCTCTCGCCGGGCCATGGCTGGTGGCCGGCAGCGCGACCGCGCCGGTCGGCGGGCCGTTCGAGCCCGCCGGCGGCGACCGGCTGCTCGGTACGGACGTGCTCGGCCGCGACGTCTCGGCCCGAGTGCTCACCGGTGGGCGCGCGTTGCTCCTGCAGGCCGTCGCGGCCACCGTACTGGGCAGCACGGCCGGGCTCGTTGCGGGGATCTGGGCGGGTACGACCCGCCGGCGGCGGGCGGCGCAGGCGGTGCTGCGGTCCGTCGACGCGATTGCCGCCGTCCCCGCCCTCCTGCTGTTGCTGCTGCTGGCCTCCGGCGTCCCGGGCAACGATGCCGCCGTGGCCGTCGCGATCGCGGTGGTGAGCACACCGTTCTCGGTGCGGGTGGTCCGTGAACGTACGGCCGTGCTGGCCGCCACCGACTACGCGCGTGAGGCAGAGGCACGCGGCGATCCGCTGTCCGCCCGGATCCGGCACGACATCCTTCCCGGGCTGGCACCGGTCGCGCTGGCCGAAGCGGGCATCCGCTTCGTCGCCGCCACCCAACTCGCGGCCACCGCGGGGTTCCTCGGGCTCGGCGCCGGCGCGCCGGCCGCCAACTGGGGCCGGATGGTACGGGAGAACAGCACCGGCCTCGCGGCCAACCCGCTGCCGGTCCTCCTCCCGGCGGCACTGCTCGTCCTCCTGGCCGTCGGGGTCACGGCCCTGCTCGACCGGGCCGCGCACGGCCGGGTCGGCGATCTCGCACGGGTCGGGTGGTCGGCATGACCGTGATCGCCACCGTGGCCGCGCTGACCGTGACCGACCCCGAGGGCGCCGCCATCCTCGACGGGATCGACCTGGAGCTGCGTACCGGAGCCGTCACCGCGACCGTCGGAGAGAGTCCGGAGCGGGAAAGACCACCCTGGCGCACGCCCTTCTCGGGCACCTCGGACCGGGGCTGCGGCGCACCGGCACGGTCCGGGTGGCCGGGCGGGATCCGTTCACCCCGGCCGGGCGCCGGGCGCTGCGCGGCCGGGTCACCGCATTCCTGCCGCAGGATCCCGCGAGCGCGCTCGACCCGCGCCGTACCGTCTCGGCCCA
Organism: Streptomyces synnematoformans; assembly: GCF_039531005.1. NCBI lineage: Bacteria > Bacillati > Actinomycetota > Actinomycetes > Kitasatosporales > Streptomycetaceae > Streptomyces > Streptomyces synnematoformans. The sequence continues at coordinate 47,660 of NZ_BAAAPF010000002.1, read as the reverse complement.
GCTGCGCACCGCGGCCCGCATCTCCCGGCCGGGCGACACGCGACGACAGCGCGCGCTGCTGCTGGGGGACGCCGCGGCGGCGGCCGCGCTCGCACCCGGGTTGCTCCGCCGCCACCCCGCCCGGCTCTCCGGGGGCCAGGCGCAGCGAGCCCTGCTGGCCTGGACCTACCTCACCCGCCCTCGGCTGCTCATCCTCGACGAGCCCACCAGCGGCCTGGACGCCGAGACCGCCCGCCGGGTAAGCACCACGTTCACCAGCCTGCCGTGGCGCCCGGCCGTGCTGCTCATCAGCCACGACCGCGCGCTCGTCGACCGCGTCGCCGACCGGGTGCTCGAACTGGGCGGGGGGCGGCTCCGTACCGCCGCTCCCGCGCCCGCCCCTCCTCCCGTTCACCGCTCCGCCCCGGCGCTTGGCGGCGGGCAGGCAGCGGTGCTCGCCACCGACAGGCTGACGATCCGCCGGGGCGGACGTTCGCTGCTGCGGGAAGCCTCCCTCCGCCTCGGCCCGGGCGAACTCGTCGCCGTGCAAGGCCCCTCCGGCAGCGGCAAGACCGCCCTGGCCCGCACCCTGTGCGGTCTCGCCACTCCCCAGTCCGGTCACCTCCGTGTCCACGGCGTGCAGCTGTCATGGGACGCGGCCGGGCGGGCACGTACCGGCGGGCCGTTCCTCGCCTACGTCGGGCAGGACGCCCGCGCCGCCCTCCACCCGCACGAGACCGTCGAGGCGACGCTCACCCGCGCGCTCGCGGCGGCACGGCGGCACGGCCGGGCCACCGCTGCGACGGTCCCGGACCTCCTCGACCGGTTCAGCCTGCCCGCCGCGGTACGCGACCGCACCCCCCAGCTACTCAGCGGCGGGCAGCGGCACCGTGTCGCGCTCGCCCGCGCGCTCGCCGCCGCGCCCGCGGTCCTCGTCTGCGACGAGACCACCGCCTCGCTCGACCGTGCGAGCACCGGGCTCGTGCTCGACGCACTCGACCGGCTCCGCCACGACGCCGGCGTGCCGGTGCTGCTGATCACGCACCAGGATGCGGTCGCCGCCCGCGCCGACCGCATCCTCACCCTCGCCGAAGGACGACTGCAATGACCCGCTTCGACCTGCTCAGGCCAGCGCGAGTGCCACTAGCGGCCGCCGTGGCGCTCCAGACCCTCGCCGGCCTGCTCACGCTGCTGCCCCTGCTCGCCCTCGTCGCCTTCACCGACGCATGGATCGCCGGCGACCCGACCCCCGGCACCGGCGTCGTGGTCGCCGCGGTCGCCGGCCCGCTCGGGGCCGCCCTCGCCTCGGCGGCGGCCACCTGGCTCACCCACCGGGCCGACGCCGACCTCACCTGGCAGCTGCAGCGGCGACTGGCCGCCGCCGTCCGCCGAGCCCCCGTACCGGCCGTGACCGGGCTCGGCGCCGCACGGATCAAGAAGGTCGTCCACGACGACACCGCAGCCCTGCACTACCTCGTCGCCCACACACTGCTCGACGCCACCGCGCTCGTCGTCACCCCGGTCGCCGGGCTCATCGCGCTCACCCTGATCGACGTTCGCCTGGCGGTCTGCGCTCTGCTGCCGCTCGGGCTCGGAGTCTGGTGGTACGTGCGGGCGATGCGCGGCTCGGGCACGAACTTCGCCGCGTACGCGGGCGCGCAGCAGCGCATCAACACAGCGATCGTCGACTACGTCCGCGGGCTGCCGACCGCCAAGATCTACGGCAGCCCCGGCGGTGCCCGTACCCGCTACGACGGTGCCGTACATACGTTTCATGACTTCTTCCGTGCCTGGTCGCGCAGCACCTCCGCCGTCACCACCGCGTCCTGGCTCGTCGTGACCCCCGGCGTCACCGCCGTTCTCCTGGCCGTGGTCGGCGGGTTCGGTCTCGCCCTGGACCGGGTGAGCCCGGCCGCGTTCGTCGCGGGCGTGCTCCTCGGCCCCGCGATCAGTGCCCCGGTCGCGGTCGCCGGGCCCCGGCTCCAGGCGGTCCGCACCGGCCTGTCCGCCCTGGCCTCGCTCGCCGACTTCCTCGACCAACGTCGGCTGACCTGGGGGGACACCACCCCCCAAGCGGGCGGCAGGGTCCACGTCGAGAACGTCACCTACCACTACTCCGACGACCGGCCTGTCCTGCACCGGGTCAGCTTCGGCCTGCCCGAACGGGGGCTCGTCGCCCTCGTGGGCTCCTCCGGCAGCGGCAAGAGCACCCTGGCGAGCCTGCTCGCCCGCTTCGACGACCCCGCCTCCGGACGCATCCTGCTCGTCGGCACCGACCTGCGCGACCTGCGCGAGGCGGCGCTGTACGAGCGGATCGCGTACGTCTTTCAAGACACCGACCTGCGGCGGGCGACCATCCGCGACAACCTGACCGGCGGACGCCCCCTCGATGACGGCCGCGTCGTCGAAGCCGCCCGGAAGGCGGCGGTACACGACGACATCCTCGCCCTCCCGCACGGATACGACTCCGTTCTCGGCGACGACACCGACCTGTCCGGCGGCCAGCGCCAGCGGATCTGCCTGGCCCGGGCGCTGCTGCGCGAACCCGCGCTGCTCGTCCTCGACGAGACCCTCTCCGCCCTCGACCCCACCACCCGCACCACCCTGCTCGCCACCCTGCACGACCAGGCCCGCCACCGCGCGGTCCTGCTCATCACCCACCAACTGCACCTCGTGCGGGACGCCGACCGCATTCTCGTCCTCGACCACGGCCGCCTCGCCGACGACGGCACCCACCCCGAGCTGCTCGACAGGTGCACCGCCTACCGGACTCTGGCGGGCGCCGGACCCGGCACCGGAGTCCGGGAAGGAACGACCCTGTGATGCTCCGCACTCTGATCCGCCTCCTCCCACCCGCCGGGGCACGGCAACTCACCGTGCTCACAGCCTGGCTGACCGCGGCCGCGGTCCTGCACGGCATCGCCCTCGGCCTGGTGGGAGTCGTCGTCGCGGCCTGGCTCGACCCGGCCGGCGATCGGACGCCGTGGACGATCGCGCTCGGGACCGCGGCCCTCGCCTTCGTCCTCGTGCAGTGGACCGCCCAGATGACCGCGTTCCGTGTCGGCAGCACCACCGCACGCGCCCTGCATCTACGGCTCGGCGACCGCCTCGCCGCCCTGCCGCTGGGCTGGTTCACCGCGACCCGGCAGGCCGGGACCATCGACCTCGCCACGACCGGCGTCCCGCAGCTGATGTCGTATCCCGCCCTTCTGCTCCGCCCTGCGCTCACCGCGCTGGTCACCCCGCCGGCCGCCGCGCTCACCCTCGCCCTGCTGGACTGGCGCCACACCCTGGCCGTGCTCGCCGCGACCGCCGTGGCCTGGGCCGCCACCCGGTACGCCGGCCACCTCGCCCGCACCGTCGACACCCGCCGGCACCGCGTCACCGCCGAGGCGACGGACCGCATCCTCGAACACGCCACCCGGCAGCCGGTCATCCGTACCGACCAACGCGCCGATGACACCGACGCCCTCGACCGGGCGCTCGAACAGGTCAGGGCCGCATCCCGGCACTCAGCCGGCGCAGTCGTCCCCGGACTGCTGCTGTTCGGTCTCGTCCTCAACGCCCTCTTCGCCGCGCTCATCGCCGCCGGCATCGCCCGGGTCACCGCAGGCGCCCTCACCGTCCCCGTGTTCGTCGGCGTCATCGTGGTCACCGCCCGCCTCACAGCCATCGCCGCGGCCGGCGCCGAACTCGCCGCCGGACTCCGTCTCCAGCAGGGCACCCTCGGCCGCCTCGCGACCACCCTCGACACCCCGCCGCTGCCCGTGCTCCACACACCGGACGAACCGGCGCCGGCAACCGGTGAACTGGTCCGCGCCGAGCGCGTCTCGTTCGGATACGACCACACGACCGTGCTGCACGACGTGTCCTTCACCCTGCCCCGCCGGGGCCTGACCGCCCTGGTCGGCCCGTCCGGCTCGGGCAAGACGACCCTCATCCGCCTGCTCGCCCGGTTCTGGGACCCCACCACCGGACGCCTCCTGCTCGACGGCACCGACCTGCGCGCCCTGTGCCCCGAGAACCTCTACGCGCACATCGGCACGGTGCTGCGGGAGGACTACCTCCTTGACACGACCATCGGCGAGAACATCCGTCTCGGCAGGCCCGCCGCGACCGACACAGAGCTGGCCGCGGCGGTGCGTGCCGCCGGGCTGGAACGCAGCGTCGCCGAGCTGCCCGACGGGCTCGACAGCCCGGCCGGCCCCGGCGGCACCCAGCTCTCCGGCGGCCAGCACCAGCGCGTGTGCATCGCCCGTGCCCTGCTCAAAGCCGCTCCGCTCACCCTCATGGACGAAGCCACCTCCGCCCTCGACCCCGAAAACGCCCGCCTGGCCACCGAGGCCGCCCACCGCCTCGCCGCCACCCGTAGCGTCCTTCTCATCGCCCACAACCTCGATACCGTCACCCACGCCGACCAGATCCTCGTCCTCGACCAGGGCAGGATCGTCCAGAACGGCACGCACACCGAACTCACCACACGCGACGGCCCGTACCAGCGCCTCATCCGTGACCACACCTCCGCCCCACGGCGGCCGGGGTAGCCGGAGAAACTATAAATGAAAACGATTATCGTCTTGTAAGAATAGCCGGATGACTGCTGGCAGTGCAGGTGTGGCGGGGGTGCCGGCCCCGAAGTGGAGTGACGAACTCACGGAGTTGGAGCGCTCGGGCGAGATCTCGGCACCCTGGGGCCGGCAAGCCGCCGAATGGCTCGCCGAGCGCCGGAACGCCTCACGGATTCTGGACATCGGGTCGGGGCCGGGCTGGGCAGCGTCGATCCTGGCCGCGGCCTTCCCAGCGAGCGGGGTGATCGCGGTTGACGCCACACCGGAGTTCGTCGAGCGGGCCGCCGAACGCTTCGCCGACCACGGCCTCGGCACCAGGGCCCGGGCCGAGAGGGGCGAATTGGACTCGGCCGCCCTGGACCGGCTCGGCCCCGCGGACGTGGTATGGAGCTCGCACGTGGTCCACCACCTCCCGGATCCGGTCGACGCGCTGCGCCGGCTCGGGCGGCTGCTCGCCCCGGGCGGCGTCTTGGCGCTGGCCGAAGGAGGGCTCCCGGCCCGCTATCTGCCGGGCGGGTACGGGGTGGCGGCACCGGGCTTCGTCTCCCGCCTTGAGGCGGCATTGAGTGACTACTTCGTACAGCACTGGTCGCTTACCGCACCGGCGGTCGGTGGCGAGCGCGACTGGCCCCTGCTCTTGGCCGACGCAGGGCTGCGCCACCTCGAATCGCGCACCTTCCTGCTCGATATCCAGGCCCCGGTCGACGATCGGGTACGGGCTTACATAGTCGACCGGTTCAGACAGATCGCAGACCGCGTCGGGGACCGACTCGACGCCCAAGACGCAGCCGCACTCGACAGGCTGCTCGATCCGAACGACGCCCTCGCGCTGGTGAACCGAGCCGATCTGTTCCTGCTCGGCGCGTTCACCGCCCACCTAGCTGGCCTCCCGGCGGAGCAGGCGGGCCACGACTGATCATCCTCACGGGGACGCCAGCGAGCCCCATGAGATCACGTCGACCGGGCACATGACCCTGGCCACCGCGGACGACGTTTGACCCCGCGCCGCCCTCGCGGCGTCTTGCCGGTGATGCCCTCGACCGGGTCAGCACGTCGGTCTTCAACCCCTGATCATTCGCGAGGGTCTTCGCCGTGTTGTCGCTGACCAGGTCCCGAAGAAGACCGTGGTGACGTCGTCGTGCTCGGCGACGTCCTGAAGCTCCTGCATCCGGACCGCGCTGGGCTCGGACTCGGGGGCGAGGCCGCTGATCGTCTCCTGCGAGCGGTCCGCCTGGGTACGCGCCCGGGAACGGGGCCGCACCGGCGGCAAGCTGGAGTCACGCAATCGGCACACGCTGCGCCGGCTACGAGCCGCCCTCGACGCCCGCCCCAAGGACTGGGCCGTCTTCCAGCGACAGGACGTGGAGTTCCACCTGGCCAACGCCGCCGCCCATGCCCGCTTCGTCTCCGCGCGCTCACAGGTCCTCAACCAGTCGCCCGAGCTGCGCGACTGCTGACGGCACCGCCACCGGCGAGCCCCACCGTCCCGTTCCGCGGTGGCCGCCACGGAGGGCGCCCGGCGCGGAATCCGTACGGTCCGCCCGGCCCGCGTGCCGGGTTACCAGCTGGACTTGCGGACTCCGGGCAGGTGCCCGGCGTGGGCGTGGGTGCGGACGTTGACGCGGGACAGGCCGAAGACGCGGAAGTAGCCGCGGGGGCGGCCGTCGACGCTGTCGCGGTTGCGCACGCGGGTGGCGCTGGCGTCGCGGGGCTGCGCACGCAGCTCGCGCTGGGCCGCCTCGCGTACGTCCTGCGGGGTGGCCGGCTTGCGGATCAGCTCCTTCAACTCCGCGCGGCGCGCGGCGTAGCGGGCGACGACGGCCCGCCGCTGCTCGTTCTTCGCGATCTTGCTGGTCTTCGCCATCAGATCTTCTCCCCCCGGGCGCGCATCCGCGCCACCGCGCTCTCGATGCCCATGGCGTCGACGGACTTGATGCCCTTGGCGCTCAGCGTGAGCCGGACGTACCGGTGCTCGCTGGGCAGCCAGTAGCGCTTGCGCTGGATGTTGGGGTCGAAGCGCCGGCGGGTGCGGCGGTGGGAGTGGGAGATGGTGTTGCCGAAGCCGGGTGTGCGGCCGGTCAGCTGGCATCGGGCCGACATGGGACGGTCCTCCGATCGGTCGGGTCCTGCGGTGATGAGACGGAACCCTACATGAAAATGAAAACCGTTACGATGTATGCTGCGGGCATGGCGAGCAACGAACTCCGCCCGGTGGTCAAACTCCGCTCCACGGCGGGCACCGGCTACACCTACGTCACCCGCAAGAACCGCCGGAACGACCCCGACCGGCTGCATCTGCGCAAGTACGACCCCGTCGTCCGCCGCCACGTGCTCTTCCGCGAAGAGCGCTGAAGGGAGCCACCCAGCATGAAGTCCGGCATCCATCCCTCCTACCGCCCCGTCGTCTTCCGCGACCGTGCGGCGGGGTTCGCCTTCCTCACCCGGTCCACCGCCACCAGCGAGCAGACCGTCGACTGGGATGACGGCCACACCTACCCCGTCGTCGACGTGGAGATCTCCTCCGTAAGCCACCCCTTCTACACGGGCCGGACGAAGGTCCTCGACACCGCCGGCCGCGTCGAGCGGTTCGAGCGCCGCTACGCCCGCCACCAGGAGCGCTGAGCGGTGGCCGGGAAACCGATGCCGGTGGTCGTCGTCGCCGGGATGCACCGCGAGGCGCGCACGGCGGCCGTCGAGTCCCTGCTGCGCGCCGTGCCCGACGCCGTTGCCGTCCACCACGACCTGGACGCGATCGAGGGCGACCGCATGCCGCGCACGGTGCGGGACGCGAACGGGGTACGGGATCGGGGCAGGCCCCGTATGACCCGGCCCTGCGCCTGCTGCGCCGTACGCGACGACCTCGTGCCCACGCTGCTGACCCTCGCTGTCGGCGGAGCCCACCGGCTCGCGGTGGTCGAACTCTGGGACTCCGTCGAGCCGCAGGCCATCGCCGAGCTGATCGCCGCCGCGCCCGCCGAGGCCATCGAGCTCACCGGGGTCGTCACCGCCGTCGACACCGACTCGCTGGTCCCGTACCTCAGCTGCGGCGACGACCTCGCCGAGCAGGACCTCGCGATGGCGGCCACCGACCGCCGCACAGTCGCCGACACCTTCGCCCGCCAGCTCGAATACCCGCCCGTGCTGGCCCTCGCCTGCGCCGGCACCCCCGAGCCGGCCGACCTCGCGCTGCTGGACCAACTCCACCAGACCGCCCGGCGGCTGCCCCTCGGCTCACCGGAGCTGGCCCGCGTGGCGACGGCCGGCTTCGACGCCGACGCCGCCGCCGCCCGCCACCACCCGGCCTGCGCACTGCTGCCCCAGGAGGCCGAGGAGCACGGCGTGGCCACCCTCGTCTGGCACCGCACCCGCCCCCTGCACCCCGGCCGGCTGTACGCAGCCCTGGAAGACATCACCTGCGCCGCCCTGCGCAGCCGCGGCCGCCTCTGGCTCGCCGACCGCCCCGACGCGCTGCTGTCCTGGGACGCCACCGGCGGAGCACTCTGCATCGAACACGCCGGACCATGGCTGGCCGCGCTGCCGGAAGCCGCCTGGGAGCTGGAACCGGCCGCCCGCCGGGTCGCCGCCGCCCTCGACTGGCACCCCCGGCACGGCGACCGCACCCAACACCTCACCTTCACCGCCCCCGACCTGGACCGCGACACCCTCCGCCGGATCCTGGACTCCTGCCTGCTCACCGACGACGAGTACGCCGCGGGCCCGGGCGCCTGGCGCACGCTGTCCACCGCGTTCGACGCCCTGCTGGGCGTTCCCGCCTGACCCACCCGCACCCGAACCCGGAAAGCTCTGTCCATGGCAGTCAGCGGTCCCCGCAAGCCGCCACGCAAGCGCAAGAACCCGCTGCTCACGGCCGGCATCACGTACATCGACTACAAGGACACCGACCTGCTGCGGAAATTCATCTCCGACCGCGGCAAGATCCGCAGCCGCCGCGTCACCGGCGTCACCGCCCAGCAGCAGCGCGAGATCGCCCGCGCCATCAAGAACGCCCGCGAGATGGCCCTGCTCCCCTACACGTCCAAGCCCCACTGAGCCCCGTCCGGAGGATTTCATGGCCGTACCCAAGCGGAAGCTGTCCCGCAGCAACACCCGCCACCGCCGCGCCCGGTGGAAGGCCACCCCGCCCGATCTGGTCCCCGTGACCATCAACGGCTCGGTCCACCGCGTGCCGCGCCACCTCGTCCGGGCCTACCAGCGCGGCCTGCTCCCGCCGCCGGACTGACCCGCCCGGCGCAACCGGCGCACCGCACACGGCGGTTGTGCCGCGGCGCACCTGTCCCGTCGCCACGGGGCCGACGGGACGCCACGCCTTCTCGCGCAGCAGCCGCAGGCCGTTCGGCCCCGTCGAGGACACCCTCGTGCCCGCCACGCCGATCGGCAGGGGGACGTCCGGACAGGTCCCAGCCCGACCTGTGCGGTGAGGGAGAGCCCGGCGACCGCCAGGTTCTACATCATCAGCCCGCGGGCGCGCCGGGGGGAGCACCACGACCGCGGGCACGGCGGTGAGTTCGTCGCGTACGACGACGGCGCCCGCGGTCTCCAGCACCAGGCCGGGGACCCGGCTCTGCCATGGCGACCCCCCATGGGCGGCGGCCAGCGCCGGGGCGTCGTCCCGGAGTCGTTGTCGGTGGCGTCGACGCGCGGCCGGTGATGCCCGGTGCGGGTCACGTCGCGCAGGATGGTCGTACCGGGCCCCCGGGTAGCCGGTCGGCTCGGTCACCGGCACCCGGTCCTCCGCAGACCCTACGCGGGGAGTGGGAACGGTCACGGCGGTCGATCTCCTTCCGGTGCGGCGGCCGACGAGACGGCTCCGTGTCTGCGGTCCGGTTACCTCTGGTCCGGAAGGCAGCGGGCGCAGACGCCGCTGAGTTCGAGGGTGTGCTCGATGTCGGCGAACCCGGTCGCGGCGGCGAGGCGGCCGGCCCAGCGCTCGACGACGTCGGTGTCGACGGCCCGGCTGAGGCCGCAGCTGCGGCAGATCAGGTAGTGGCGGTGGCCCGCGTCCGGCCGGGGGCGGTAGAGCCGTTCGCCGGACTCGTCCCGGACGACGTCCACCCGCCCGGCCCGCTCCAGCTCGCGCAGCGTGCGGTAGACCGTCGTCAGCCCGACGGCGACACCCGCCGTGGCCAGCTGCGCGTGCAACTGCTGGGCGGAGACGAAGTCGCCGCTGCGCTGCAGGGCGCCGAACACAGCGGCGCGCTGCCGCGTCCTGCGTAGCCGCGTCTCTGGCATGGCACGACTCTCCCGGTTGACCGGCGCGGGTGGTCTGCGCCATGCTAAATGAACATGGTTTTCATGTCTATCTGATGTCCTCGTGTCGTTGGGGGAGGATTCGTGCACTGCTCCGTGCGTCATGCCCTGGGCGTCACCGGCGGCGTGGCGTGAAGAACGCACGCGGCACGCTGCCGCGCCGCCCGGTGGCCGACGCCCCGGGAAGGGGGCGCCGGCGCGTGCTCCCGTCCGTCGCCCTGGCGGCGGTCACGGTGCTGGCCGTCGTCGTCGCCACCTCGCTCGGGCCGGTCACCGTCCCGTTCGGGGACACCGTGTCCGTGTTGCTCGGCCATCTCGGGCTGCCCGCCGGCGAGGTGGAGACTCGGCACGTTCTGGTCATCGATGACATCCGGCTGCCCCGGGTCACCACGGCGCTGCTCGCCGGGGCCGGCCTCGCCGTCGCCGGGGTGGTGCTGCAGGCGCTGTTCCGCAACCCGCTCGCGGACCCCGGCATCACCGGCGTCTCCAGTGGTGGCGCGGTCGGCGCGGTACTCGTGCTGGCCACCGGCGCGACCGCGGCCGGCACGTGGGTGCTGCCCGCCGCCGCCTTCGCCGGCGCGCTGGCCGCGGTCTGCCTGCTCCAGCTGGCCGCCGCGCTGCGCCGCGACCACTCCCCCGCCACCTTGATTCTCGTCGGGATCGCGCTCAACGCGCTGCTGGGCGCGGTCGTCTCGGCGGTCGTCGCCAACGCCCCGGACACCGACACGGTGCTGTCCCTCACCTTCTGGCTGCAGGGCGACCTGGACGGCGCCAGCTGGAACGGGGTACGGATCCTGGTGCTGCCCGTGCTCGTCGCCCTCGCCGTCGCCGTGGCCTTCGCCCGGGACCTCAACGTGCTGCTGCTGGGCGAGGCTCAGGCGCGTTCGACCGGTCTGGACGTGGTGCGCGTACGCCGCTTCCTGCTGGTCTGCGCTTCGCTGCTGACCGGGGTGTGCGTGTGCGTCACCGGCGTCATCGGCTTCGTCGGCCTGGTCGTCCCGCACGCGGTGCGGCTCGCCCTCGGCCCCGACCACCGGTTGCTGCTGCCCGCCGCGGCGCTGGCGGGCGGCACCTTCCTGGTGCTGGCCGACCTCGGCGCCCGGATGCTGTTCGCCCCGGTGACCCTGCAGACGGGGGTCGTCACCGCGTTCCTCGGCGCGCCGGCCTTCCTCTTCCTCGTGTTGCGCGGGCGGAAGCATGTCTGACGACTCCGGCCGCGGGACGGTTCTGCGCGCCTCGACGCTGCGGCTGGCCTACGACGAGCGGGTGATCCTCGACGACGTCTCCCTCGGCGCCGTCCCCGGCGAGGTCCTCGGCCTCATCGGGCCCAACGGGGCGGGCAAGACCACCCTGCTGAAGACGCTGGCGGGGCTGCTGACGCCACAGGCGGGGCAGGTGCTCCTCAACGGGCGCCCGCTGACGCGCATGCGTCCGCGTGAGGTGGCCCGGCAGCTGGCCCACGTGCCCCAGGACACCGCGCTCGACTTCGGCTTCACCGCGTACGACGTGGTGCTCATGGGCCGCCACCCGCACGTGCGCCGGCTGCAGCCGCTCGACACGGCCGACCACCGGATCACCGGCGAGGCGCTGCACACCGTCGGCGCGGCACACCTGGCCGGCCAGCGGGTGCCGACCCTCTCCGGCGGCGAGCGGCAACTGGTCCACCTGGCCCGTGCGCTGGCGCAGCAGCCGCAGGCACTGCTGCTGGACGAGCCGGTCGCCGCCCTCGACCTGCGGCACCAGCTGCACGTCCTGCAGCTGCTGCGCACCCTCGCCGCCCACGGCACCGCCGTGGTGACGGTCCTGCACGACCTCGGGCAGGCCGCGCGCTTCTGCGACCGCCTCGCCCTGCTGGACGCCGGGCGGATAGCCGCCGCCGGCCCGCCCGCGGACGTGCTCACCGAGCCCTTGATCAGCGCCGCGTACGGGGTCCAGGCCGCCGTCCGCGCGGACGAGGACACCGGTGCGCTGCGGGTCACGCCGCTGCGCATCGTCAGCTCCGAGAACAACCGGAAAGAGAGCGTACGTTGACACCCCGCAAAGCCCTCAGATCCTCCCTGCCCGCCACCGTCCTCCTCGCCCTGCTCGCCGTCACCACCGCGGCCTGCGGCGACGACGCCTCCTCCGCGGACACCGGCGACACCGCCGGCAGCGGCGCGGCCGAGCCGCGGCGCATCGCCGCCCTCTCCCCCGACGCGGCCGAGGCCGTCACCGAACTCGTCGGCGCCGAGCGGTTGGTGGCCGTCCCCCGGCAGTCGCTCAGTCCCACGCTCAGCGGCCACGCGGACCGGCTCGCCGACGTGCCGCACAAGATCCCCCCGGGCAACGACCCGGACCCCGAGCAGGTGCTGTCCTGGGGCCCCGACCTAGTGGTGGTCACCGCCCGCCACGAGGGCGAGCAGCAGGCGTCGAAGACCCTGACGAAGGCGGGTGTCGACACCGTCACGCTGCCCGGCGACGGCGGCTCCCTGAAGCAGATCCAGACCAACCTCACCCGGCTCGGCGAGAAGCTGGGCGCGCCGGAGAAGGCCGCGTCGCTGGTCGAGGAGATGAAGCGGCGCACGGCCGTCGTGACGGAGGACGTCCGGGGTGAGGACAGGCCCTCGGTGCTGATCCTCAGCAACCAGGCCGCCACCCCCTTCGTCAACGCGCCCACCGCACTGGTCTCCGACCTGGTGGTCACGGCCGGCGGCACGCTGGCGGCCGAGGAGGCCGGCGTCACCCGTACCCGCCCCGTCGACCCCGAGGTGATCGTCAAGGCGGACCCGGACTTCCTCCTGCTCGTCGACGTGACCGGCAAGGGGCGGGCGTCGTACGACACGTTGCTGGAGAACGAGGCGGTCGCCTCGCTCGACGCGGTCACGGAGGACCGGGTCCGGCTCTTCGAGGCGAACACCACCTACGGCGTCGGCGGCACGGCGGCCGTCGACGGCCTGGAGGACATCGCGGGGTGGCTGCACCCGTAAACCGGGCGACGCCCGTGACCCCGGTGAAGGTCGTCACGTGGGGTTCGAGGCGCACAGCGCCTTCGCGCCGCGGCAGGGTGCCGGGCGCGTGCCGGAGGGGTGCTGGATGCCCGTCGAGCGGTACGAGGCGGCCGCGCACGGGCTGCGCGTCCTGCTGCACCCGCTGCGGCCCGCCGCCCACCCGGATCCCGGGCCCGCCGCGCGACGGACGTCGTCGGCTGGGTCGCACGCTCGACGCCCTCGGCAGGGAGTCGGCGGCCCGGGTGCAACCGTAATAGCGATCATTTTCAATTATTTGTGCGGCGGCTGGGCCGGGAGCAGACTGGAAGGTGAACGGCGGACGTACCAAGCCGCGGAGAGAGTCATGACCACCACGCACGCCCCCCACTCCGGTCACGCCCATCGGCATGGTGAAGGTTGCGGTCACGTCGCGCTTCCGCACCACGACCACGTGGACTACGCACACGACGGCCATCTGCACCGCGTGCACGACGATCATGTCGACGAGTGCGAGCAGGGCCGGCACATCGCCCACGCCGACCACCCCCATCAGCACGGGGCCGGCTGCGGGCACGTTGCCGTACCGCACGGAGAGCACGTCGACTACGTGCACGAAGGCCACCGTCACGCCGCCCATGACGGGCACTGGGACGACCACTGAGCGTTTCGCCCGCGCTGTCGCCGTATCGAGGCCGGACGGGCGGTACGGCATGACCGGACAGCACGGTTTGCGCAGACGGCAACAAGAGTTGCCTCGGCGGCGGTGCGGCATGCAGCCGTAGGTGACCGATGACGCCCGCGCCGACGACCCCACCGCCCTCCGGCCCGGCCCGGAATGACCTGTCGTTCCTCGCCGCGCCGGACAAGCCGGCCGGCTGACGGCTCTCTGGCCTACGGGGCCGCGGCGAACGCCGGAGTCCTTGCCGCACCGCCCGGTGACCTCGCCGGCCTGGCCGCAGGACCGGGGGCTGCGCTTCTTCCACGCTCGCGACGACCGTCCGCGTCACCACGCTGCCAGCCACGGCCAGTGGCTCCGGGGCGCCGCCCGGTCGACGACGCGATCATCCACGCCGTACTGGAACGGCTGCCTGGGCGAGTTGCACACGCGGCCGTGGCGGACGCTCCACGACGCGCTGGGAAATCCGGCCGGAGCCCACCGGGGTGTCGACTCACGTGACGCAGGCGACACGTGTGAGGACGCAGAGCCATGGTCGTAATGAAAATCATTTGTAATACTTATGCGGCCGTCGGCATGTGACGCCGAGGCTCCGCCGTGGGGTGTCCCGGCGTGCAGTGCCCAACCGAGGAATCGCCGAGTCGTCGTCAGCGGCTCGGTGACCGACCGAAGGGACTCGAACGTGCACCGACCGCCCACCACCGGAGCCCGTCCCGGCCCGCCGGTACTGCCCGGCACCGCGACCGGTTGGACGCTGCACGGGCTGCTGCCCCAGACGCTGTCCGCCGAGGAGATCCGGGCGATCAACAAGCCGAGCCGGGCCATCCACGAGCACCGCACCTACAGCTGGAACGGCTGGGACTTCGACCTGCCGCCGGGGGTGTTCCATCCCGGGGAGACCAGTCGCCTGGTCCACGCCCGCCTGCTGGAGGGCACGCTGCCGGTGGCCGGCCTGCGGTATGCGGCGATGGGCGCGGGCCTGGGCGTGGAGGCCGTGGTGGCCGGCGTGCGGGGGGCGCGCACGGTGTACGCGCTGGACGTGCATCCGGAGAGCGTGCGCACCGTGGCGCGGCACTACGAGGGGATCGTCGGTCCGGACGGGCCGCCGCTGGTCCCGCTGGTGGCCGACGTGTGGGAGGGCTTCCCGGACGGCGAGCAGGTGGACGTCGTCACGTTCAATCCGCCGGCCATCGAGCTGCCGCTGTCCGACGACCCGGAGATCGTGCGCAACCTGTGCCTCGGCCGCGACATCGCCGCCCGGTTCTTCGGCCAGTTGGTCGCCAGGGACATCCTCGCGCCCGATGGCGTGGTGTACCTGATCCTTTCGAACACCGCCCCGCTGCGTGACATCGTGGCGATGGCCCTGGAAGCCGGGTTCGGCGCCGAGGTGGTGCACGTCGAAGACTGGCCGGGCGACGACGTGCAGACCTACCTGTTCGCGCTGCGCCGCCGGAGCGCCGCCGCGGCGGGGAAGGCCTGACGCCCGTGCACGAGCACTACGCGGACGCGATCGCCGACCCCGACCCCATACGCCTCGCCCCCGACCTGGTGTGTCTGCGGTTCGAGGTGATGAAGGTGCGCTCGGCGCTCGGCGCCGTGCGCCACCTGCTGGCCAACGGCACGGTGCGGCCCGGCGACACCCTCGTGGACAGCTCCAGCGGGATCTACGCCCTGGCCCTGGCGCTGGCGTGCCACCGGTACGGGATGCGCTGCCACATCGTCGGGTCGACCACGGTGGACGAGACGCTGCGCGTCCAGTTGGAGATCCTCGGCGTGACGCTGGAACGCATGCCGCCGTCGGACGACCTGATGCTCGATCAGAACCGGCGTGTCGAGCGCGTCGGGCAGCTCCTGCTGGAGAACCCCGACTACCACTGGATGCGCCAGTACCACGACGCGATCCACTACGTCGGATACCGCGAGGTGGCCGAGGAGATCGGCCGGGAGCTGCCCGCCGGACCGCTCACCGTCGTCGGCGGGGTGGGGACCGGCTCCTCGACGGGAGCGCTCGCCGAGTACCTGCGGGCCGCGGGCCGGGACGTGCTACTGGTCGGCGTCCAGCCCTTCGGCAGCGTCACCTTCGGCGCGGAGCACACCGCCGACCCCGACATGATCATCGCCGGGATCGGCAGCTCCATCGAGTTCCGCAACGTGCGTCACGAGTTGTACGACCGGATCCACTGGGTGTCCTTCGCCTACGCCAGGGCCGGGGCGGTGGCCCTGCTGCGGGAGAGCGGGATCTTCACCGGGCTGTCCGCGGGCGCCGCCTACCTGGCCGCCGGGTGGGAACGGAGGCGAAACCCGGGGCGCACCGTGGTGTTCCTCGCTCCGGACACCGGGCACCGCTACGTGACGGCGGCGTTTTCTGCGTACTCCGAGGTCCCCGAACTCACCGCGCTCGCGCCGCGCGAGGTGGCCGGCACCGACGACGTCGCGCTGCCGTGGTCGGTCACCGACTGGACTGTCCGCCTGACCGCGCGCCGCACCCCGCGGCTGCCCGCCGCCGTACCGGGGCGGGCGTCGTGACCGCCGCCGGCGGCGCGGCCGGGGCCGCCGACCTGGCCGCCGAGGTGCTCACCGGCCGCCGTGGCCCGGATCCGGCGGGCGTGGTCGCGACGAGCGTGTTCTGGGTGCACCACGGCACCCGGCTGGGCGGCGGGAACGTCACCTACCGCAACCAGTACCTGCTGGTGCGCGTCGGTGCCGCTTTCGGGGCGTGCGCCTTCGAAGCCGGGGAGGTGGACGCGGGAATCTGCGTTGAGGCGTCCGGGCGGCCGGTGGCCGAGCTGCTGCGCGCGGACGCCGCCGCGCTACGCGTCGCCGCGCTGGACGCGTATCTCGGCGCGGTCGCCCCGCACCACGCCGATCCCCGCGCCGACCGGGTCGAACTGCCCGCCGGCACCCCCGAGGAGCGGGCGGCGGCCCGCGACGCCGCGGTGGCCGGCCTGCTGGACGTGCCCGCCGGCTCCCGGGTGGGGCTGATCGGCGTGGTGAACCCGCTGGTCGCCGCGATCCGGGAGCGCGGCGCCGCGCCGCTGCTGTGCGACCTGAACCTGCGCACCACCCGCTGGGGCGACCCGGTCTCCCCGGACATGACCGGGGTGCTGGAGACCGCCGACGCGGTCGTGGCGACCGGGATGACCGTGGGCAACGGCACGTTCGACACCATCCTGGCCCGCTGCCGGGAACGGCGGGTGCCGCTGGTGGTGTACGCGCAGACCGGCTCCGCCGTCGCCCGCGAGTTCCTCGGCGCGGGGGTCACCGCGCTGTCCGCCGAGCCGTTCCCGTTCTCCCAGTTCAGCGCCGACGCCACGGCGCTGCACCGCTACCGCGACAACTGACTTACACGTCGAAAGGACAGCCATCCCCATGCTGCGCTCCACCATGCGACCGCACCGGCGACTCGCATCCTCCCGTTCCCGCCTCGCCGCGGCGGTCGCCACCGGGCTTCTGGTCCTCACGGCGTGCGGCGACGACGGTGACGCGGACTCCGGCGACGCGACCGCCGGGGGTTTTCCCCTCACGGTGGAGAACTGCGGCCGTGAGCTGACCATCGAGGAGCCGC
The DNA here is from genome assembly GCF_039531005.1 of Streptomyces synnematoformans. Lineage (NCBI taxonomy): Bacteria > Bacillati > Actinomycetota > Actinomycetes > Kitasatosporales > Streptomycetaceae > Streptomyces > Streptomyces synnematoformans. The sequence goes on along the minus strand of NZ_BAAAPF010000002.1, from coordinate 30,638 downwards.
CGGAGCGGCTGTACGTGATCGGCGGCGAGGCCGGCACGCTGGTGCACGCCGCCGGCGGCACCGACCGCATCAGCACCTTCGCGCCCCTGACCGGCGAGCCGCTCGGCGAGGCGGCCGGACCCCTGGGCGAGCGCGAACAGGCACCCATCAAGACGATCACCGACCTCAACCAGGAGGCGATCATCGGCGGCAGCCCGGACCTCGTGGTGACCTTCGGCCTCAACGAGTTCGGCCCCGAGGACCTTCAGGTCGCCGGCATCTCCACCTTCATCATCGGCGGTTACTGCGGCGGATTCGGCGCCGGCGAGTCCGAGGTCCAGGACCCCATTAAGGAAATCTACGCCGATATCACCACCCTGGGCCGGATCCTGGGCACCGAGACGCGGGCCGAGGAGGCGGTCACCGACCTCCAAGGCCGCGTCGAGGCGGTCCGCGAGCAGGCCGACCAGTCGCCGCCGTCCGCGGCCACGACCGCCGCGCTGTTCGTGCCGGGACCCGACGGCGCGCTCGGCGCCTACGGCAGTCGCAGCATGATCCACCAGCAGATGGACTACCTGGGCCTGTCGAACGTCTTGGCCGACACCGACGAGCGGTTCTTCGAGCCCAGTACCGAAGCCCTGATCGACGCCGCCCCCGAGCGGCTGATCGCCCTCTACGAGCCCGGCGACACCAGCGAGCAGGAGGTGCGGGAGGCGCTCACCTCCCGCGAGGAACTCACCGGCATCCCGGCGGTGGCCGAGGAGGAGGTCCTGGTGCTCGACTTCTTCCACTCGGGACACGGCACGCTCGCCGTGGACGGCCTGGAGGCGCTGGCCGAGCAGATCGGCCGGTGACGGGCGGGTGGCAGCCGATGGGTGACAACGCCGTGATTCCCGACGGGCCCTCAGGGGTCGACCGCGCGGCGGCGTACTGGACCTCGCAGGCCGCCCGGTACGACCGCTGGGGCGATCTGGCCCACGGGCACCCGCGGTACCGGAACGCGTGGCAGGACGCGCTCGGCGCGCTCGCCGGTCACCCGGCCCGCGACGGCACCACCCCGCTCCGGGTGGCCGACGTCGGCTGCGGTACCGGCGAACTCGCGCTGCTGCTGGCGGAGATGGGGCACCACGTCACCGGCTACGACATCGCGCCCGGCATGCTGGAGCGCGCACGGATCAACGCCGCCGCGGCCGGTCCCCTGCCCGGCACCGCCGAGGTGGCCGCGGCCGAGTCCAGAGACCTGCCGCTCGGCGCCGGCACGGCGGACCTGGTGACCAGCCGCATGGCGTTCTGGGCGCTGCCCGACCCGGTGGCCGCGCTGCGGGAGTGGCGGCGCGTGCTCGCCCCCGGCGGCCGCATCGTGGTGATCGACGCGCTGCACTTCGCCACGCCTGCCACCGGGGCCGGCCGGGCCCGGCACCGGGCCGAGCGCGCCTTCTGGAGCGTGGTCGGGCGCCTCGACCGCCGCCGGGGATCCCGCGCGGGCCCTTCCCCAGCCTTCGGCCGGGGGGACCCCCCTCTCGCTTCGGTCGCCCCGGTCCGCCCGGCCACCCCCGGCGTCGCCTGGCGGTCGGTCGGCGAACCCGCGGCGGTATTCGCCGCCGCCGACCTGACCGGGGTGCGCGTCGGCTGGCTGGACGAGGTGGCCGCGGCCCACCGGAGCACCGCTCCCCTGCGCTGGCGGCTCGCCGGCCTGCTGCCCCGCTTCTACTCCCTCACCTGGCAGGCCGACGCACCGTCAGAACGGCAGAGAAACGGAGAGGGCCACGATGACGCTGACCGCTGACACCGGGGACGTCCTCGACAAAGGCCCGCCGCCCGTCGACGACCTCGACCACGCCCGGCGCAGCCGGCGGACCCTGCTGTGGGTCGGCGGCCTGGCCCTGCTGCTGCTCGTCACCGTCCCGGTGGCGATCGGCCTGGGGCCGGTGGCCATCCCCCCGGACACCGTCGCCGCGGTCGTCGCCCACCACGTCGTCGGCGCCCCGGAGGTGACCTGGGAGCCGTCGGAGGACAGCATCGTCTGGCTGGTGCGGACACCGCGGGTGCTGCTGGCGGCCGTCGTCGGGGCGGCGCTTGCGATCACCGGGGTGGCGCTCCAGTCCCTGGTGCGCAACGTGCTGGCCGAGCCGTACCTGCTCGGTGTCTCCCCCGGCGCCTCCACCGGCGCGGCGCTGACCATTCTGTTCGGGGTGGGCACCGGCGTCGGAGCCAGCTCGCTCACCACGAGTGCGTTTCTGGGCGCGCTCGCCGCGATCGCGGCGGTGTTCGCGCTGGCGAGCAGCGGCGGCCGGATCACCGCGGTGCGGCTGCTGCTCGCCGGGGTCGCCGTCGGCTACGTGTTCAACGCCGTCACACACTTCCTGATCTTCGCCTCGGACACCCCGGAGGGCGCCCGCGCGGTGCTGTTCTGGCTGCTCGGCTCGCTCGCCAGGGCCTCGTGGTCCTCGGTGGGGCTCGCGGCGGCGCTGACGGCGGTCGCGTTCGCGGTGCTGCTGGTGTGGTCCCGGCGGCTGGACGCGCTGGTCCTCGGCGACGACACCGCGCACGCCCTGGGCAGCCCGCCGAACAGGGTGCGGGCCCAGGTGCTGCTGGTGGTCGCGCTCTGCGTGGGCGCCGCCGTCGCGGTCTCCGGCGGCATCGCATTCGTCGGCCTGATCGTGCCGCACGTCGCCCGGCTGTGCGTCGGCGGCGTACACCGGCGGCTGCTGCCGGTCGCCGCACTGATCGGGGCGTCCTTCCTGGTCTGGGCCGATGTGGTGGCCCGCATGGCGTTCTCCCCCCGCGAGCTTCCCATCGGCATCGTCACCGCGGTGGTGGGCGCGCCGTTCCTGCTGATTCTGGTCCGCCGGATGAAAACGGCGACCTGAAGCCCGTCCCGCCGACCCCACCGACTCTCACCGCGAGGAGGCTCACGGTTCCCATGGCCGACAGCCCGCTGATCGTCCTGCTCGGCAACGACGATGACGACGACGACCACCGCGTCCTGTTCGACGGCGTCCGCCGGTGCGGGGGCCGGCCCCGCCGAGTGCACCCGGACGAGCTGGTGACCGAGGTGACCGCCGAGGCCACCCGGTTCCTCGTCGACGGCCGCGACCTGGCCCCGGACCTGATGTTCGGCTGGGTCTACGAGGACTACCTGATCCTCGGCATGAACCAGCTCGAAACCGCCCGCCTGGCCGGGATACCCGTGGTCAACTCGGCGATGACGTTGCTGCGCGGGCAGTCGAAATACCTCAACTCGGCTCTGCTGCACCGCGCCAAGGTGCCCCACCTGCCGGTGCTGTGGGGCCGCGACGAGGACACCCTGGCGGCCTGGACGGCCGAGCGCGGCTACCCGATGGTGACCAAGCCGCTGATGAGCTCCCGAGGCCGCGGCATGCACCGGCTGACCGACGAGGCGTCGGTACGCCACCACGCCCGGGGAATTGGTCCCGGACCGGAGCAGTACTACGTCCAGCCCTATGTCCCGGCCCGGCACCGCGACACGCGCGTGCTGTGCGTCAACTACCAGGCGGTGGCCGCCGTGGAGCGGGTCGCGCCGGAGGGCACCTGGATCTCCAACGCCCCCGGCAACACCCGGCACCGCGCCGAGCTCACCCCCGAACTGCGCGCGATCGCCGAGCAGGCCGCCGAGTCGATGGACGCGCTCTTCGCCGGGGTGGACCTCGCGTGCGACGAGCAGACCGGCCAGTGGTGTGTCTACGAGGTCAACACCTGCCCCACCTGCACCGCCACGTTCCGCGAGCTGGGCACCGATCCGGTGCCGCTGACCGAGCTGGCGTCCTTCCTGGTGGCCGCCGCCCTCGACTTCGACGGCGCGCGCCGCGACTGGCGCCCCGCCACCACCCTCTGAGCGGCTGAGCGGCCGTCATGCTCGCGATTCTGCGCAACACCCGGTTCCGGCTCGCCTGGCTGAGCTACACCGCCTCCTCAGCCGCGACCTCCCTCACCCCGGTGGCGCTCACCCTGTACCTGCTCGACACCCGGGGCGGCGTCGCCGCGCTGGGGTGGGTGCTCGGCTCCCGCACGGTGGGCTTCGTGCTGGGCGCGGTGCTCGGCGGCGTGTTCACCGACGGCTACCCGCGCCGCACGGTGCTCGCGACGGCGAGCACCGTGCGCGGCACGGCGATCCTGGCCTCGGTCGCCGCATTCGAGGTGTCGGTCCCGGCGATCTGCGCCGCCATCCTCGTGGCCGGCATCGGGGAGGGCATCTTCCGCGGCGCCTACCAGGCGCTGGTCGGCGAGGTCGTGCCCGAGGCAGACCGGCAGCGGGCCAACGCGCTGTCCACGCTGAGCAACAGGCTGCTGCTGGTCGGCGGCCCCACCGCGGCCACCGTGCTGTACGTGGCGATCGGCGGCTCGGCCACCCTGCTGGGCACCGGCCTGCTCTGGCTGGCCTCGGCCGGGCTGGCCCTGCGCCTGCCGCGCGGCGCACGGCCGCCGTCCAACGACGCCCGCCGCCGCCCGTTCGCCGACTACGGCGAGGTGCTCCGCGAGGCGGCCCGGCACCGCTGGTTCGTCGCCGGCCTCGGCTCCCTGGTGGTGTGGCTGGCCCTCGGCTTCGCCGTGCAGCAACTGACCCTGCCCCTCGTCAGCCGCGGCGACCTGGGCGGCAACACCTTCATGGGCATCGCGCTGGGCTGCTACTCGGGCGGGGCCGTGGCCGCCGCGCTGCTGATGGCCCGCTGGACCCCGCGCCGCCCCGGGCTGGTCGCGTTCGCAGGGCTGAGCCTCTACGGTCTGGTCCCGTTGGCACTCACCGTGCCGGCGGTGTCACCGGAGCTGGGCGCCGCGCTGGTGCTGCTGGCGTACTTCCTGGGAGGAGTCGGCATCGAGGCGTTCAACATCCCCTGGTTCAGCGCCATCCAGCGGGAGGTGCCGCCGGAGCGGATGGGGCGGCTGTTCTCCTTCGACTTCATGGTCTCCCACGGCGTGGCACCACTCGGCCTGATCCTGCTGCCCCACGCGCTCACCGCCGCCGGGCACACCCCGGTGCTCCTGACGTGCGGCCTGCTGACCGTGGCCGCCTCCCTGGCCGCGCTGGCCGTGCCCGGAGCGCACCGGCTCTCCGACCCCCGGCCGCGCGGGCGGGCGGAGGTGACGAAGCCGTGAGCGGCGCCCCGGATCCGGCCGCCGTGGCCTCGGTCACCCGCACCTGGGAGGGGCGGGCCGCGCGCTACGACCGCTACTACCGTGCCTACGCGGAGGCGGGCCGGGACGCGTGGCGAGCGCTGTACCGCGACGCGATCGCCGCGCTGCTCGGCCCGGCCGAGCCGCCCCTGCGGGTGCTGGACGTGGGCACCGGCACCGGCTTCGCCGCGATACTGCTCGCCGAACTGGGCCACGAGGTCACCGGCATGGACGCCTCGGAACGCATGCTGGCGGGAGCCCGCGCCGAAGCCGCCCGGCGCGGCGTCACCATCCGATGGCGCCACGGCGACGGGCACACCCCGCCGGAAGGCCGGTACGACCTCGTGACCTGCCGGTACGTGCTGTGGACCCTGCCGGCGCCCGAGGCGGCCCTTGCGGCATGGGCCCGGGCGCTGCGCCCCGGTGGCGCGGTGCTGATCGCCGACGGCCTGTGGCACACCGCCCGCCAACTGCTCCGCTTCCCCCGGCTGCTCCCCGGAGCCGCGCGCGACTACCTGGGCATGGGCCGGACCCTCCCGTACTGGCGCGGCATCACGGCCCCCCAGACAGCCGCGCTGCTGCGGCCGGCCGGGTTCGGCCCGCCGCGGCACTTCGAGCACCTGATGCCCCCTCGCCGGCACCGCGACAGCAGGGACTTCTTCATCATCGGTGCCAGACGGGAGAAATAGGACATGATCAGTGCGGCGGATGTGACCTTCGCGTACGACGGAACACCGGTGCTCGCCGGCGTGGGCCTCGAAGCCCGCTCCGGCGTCGTCGGACTCATCGGTCCCAACGGCAGCGGCAAGACGACTCTGCTGCGCATCCTGTACGCGGCGCTCGCCCCGCGCGGCGGCAGCGTGCTGGTCGACGACCGGCCGGTCGCCTCCGTCCCGCACCGCGAGCTGCCCCTGCGGATCGCCGTGGTGGCCCAGGAGGCCCCGCCCGAACTCCCGGTCACCGTCGCCGACATGGTGCTGCTCGGCCGCGCGCCCCACCGCTCGGCCCTCCAGGCGTACACCGCCGAGGACCACCGCATCGCCGCCGCCGCACTGCGCCGGGTCGGCATGCGCGACCTCGCCGACCGCAACGTCGCCACCCTCTCCGGCGGCGAGAAGCAGCGCACCCTCATCGCCCGCGCACTCGCCCAGCAAGCCCACCACCTGCTGCTCGACGAGCCCACCAACCACCTGGACATCCACTACCAGCACGAGGTCCTGCACCTGGTGCGCAGCCTGGACGTCACCACCGTCGTCGTCCTGCACGACCTCAACCTGGCCGCCCGCTACTGCGACCACCTGGTGCTGCTCGACCAGGGCACCGTGGCCAGCGCCGGGCCCACGGCCGAGGTGCTGACCCCCGAGGTGCTCGAACCCGTCTACCGGGTGTCCGTCCGCACCCTCCACGACGAGGACTGCGTGCAACTGGTGTTCCGCCCCCGGGCCCCGGCCACCGCCACGCTCCAGGAAGACGGTCAGCGATGACCCACCGGCGCGTGCCACACGGGCAGGTCTGAAACCCGCCGCAGGACCGGGTCGTCTCCCGCCACCAAGCCCACCCTGCGCTGGTCAGCGAGGCACCCGGATAAGGCTCGCGTAGCGAGGTGGGTTCGGCCGCGGGCCGGTACGCAGGAGGCTGACAGGCGGTCCCGCATGGCGTCGGCCGCCCGGCCCGGGAGCCGGGCGGCCGACGCCGCCTGCGGTCAGGCAGCGGTGGGCGTGAGGCCGGCGCGCTCGGCGTCGTGCAGACAGCGCATCAGGGTGCTGCGGGCGCGGGAGACGCGGGAGCGCACGGTGCCCACGGGGCAGTCGCTGACCAGCGCCGCCTCCGCGTACGGCAGTCCGACCAGTTGGGTCAGGACGAACGCCTCGCGTCGCTCGTCCGGAAGGGCTGCCAGCAGCTCGGCGAGTGCGACGGCGTCGTCGTGGCCCGGCAAGCCGGACGGCTGGGCACGTTCCGCAGCGGACTGCCAGTCGGCGGTGTCGGCCAGCCGGGGCCGGGCGGCGGCGTGGCGGAGGCTGTCGACCACGGTGCGCCGGGCGATGGCCAGCAGCCAGGTGCGGGCCGAGGAACGGCCTTCGAAACGGTGCAGGCTGCCCAGCGCGCGCAAGAAGGTCTCCTGCGTGATGTCCTCGGCGGCCTGCGGGTCGGCGCCGAGGTAGATGACGTAGCGCCGTACGTCGTGGTGGAGGGCGCGGACGACGTGCTCGACGGCGTCGGGGTCGCCGGCGCGGGCGGCGAGCGCCCAGGTGGTTATCGCCTCGTCGGACAAGACGGGCATGACGGTGGGAGTCACGTGGTCTCCTTCTCGGATTCCGGGATCCGGACCGGCGCATACGGCATCAGGTCCGGTGCTGGATAGGCGGCCGCGAGCGCACGCGCGCACGCGGCCGTGCCCGAGGTGCGGGGGCGTTGCAGCTCCCCCGGACGGCCTCGGGTGACCGGCTGTCGTCAGCGGACAGCGATCCCGGAAGGCGGGCCCCGAGAAGAGATGGAGTGGACCAGGAGACGTCGCGGCGCGCGCTCCGAACGGGGCCGGCCGCGGCGGGCTTCGGGGAGCACCGGAGGCACCGGCGCGGCGTGCGGCAGGCGGAGCGGCGCCGCCAGCCATCCTGCGACGGCGCGCAGGATGCGGAACGCGGCGCGTTCGCCGTACGCCAGCCACAGCCCGCACAGCAGCGCGGCCAGCAGGTGGGCGCCGAGCATGCCGGCGGAGGACATCTCACCCGCACCGTGCCCCATCTGCCCGGCGTGCCCGGCGTGCCCGGCGTGCCCGCCGGGGGACATGGCGTCCATGCCGTGGTGCATGGAGTGGTGGCCGGCGGCGGCGTGCATGCCCGCCGCGGTGTGCGGCGCGTCCGCGGCGGTTGCCGCAGCCGCCTCCTGCGGTGCGCACAGCAGGTACCGGGACCACCGCTCGACGAGGGTCCCGCCCCCGTGTGCTGCCGGGTGCATCACCGCCTGGGTGAGCGAGAACGACGCGTGCAGCGCCGTCTGGGCCGCCACCGTGGCGGACGTGATCAGCACGAGTCCGCGCTCGCGCCCGGCCAGGCACCAGCCGGCGGCGCCGGTGGCGGCGGCAGCGGCGGCCAGAGCCCACCGGGGCACCGGTGTTCCGGACATCAGCACGTGCCCCAGGGCGGCGAGCAGCACGCACAGGGCCGCGAACATCGCGGCCCGCACGGTGCGCGCACCCCACCCTGCAGTCATGGCGGGCTCATCCTCGCATCGGCCCCGGGCGTGTCACGGCCGGGTTGAGCATTCCGTACCCACCCCGCTCGGGCCCCGCCCGTGTGACCCGGGTCACGGAAACGGCGGGGAACCTGCCGCCTCACCGGTCCGACTACTGCTTCCGGACCGTCGGTTTCTCCGGCTGGGAGGCGGGAGGGAGGCACTCCGGTGACGGCGGAGTCGAGCAGGATCCGCGCGGAGGAGGACGGCGGCGGCCCGCAGCGGGCGAGCGGCGCTGTCACGGCGCTGCTGACGTGCGCCATGGCCTTGTCGATGATGCAGTTGTTCCTGCTCGGTGCGCTGGGCCCGCGGCTGGTGGACGACTTGGGTCTCTCCGCGACGGTGCTGGGGCTGACGACGACGGTCGGCTTCGGCGCCGCGGCCGTGCTGTCGCCGGCGGGCGGCCGGGTGGTGGACCGTATGGGTCCGCGGCGCAGCCTGGTGGCGTTGCTGTGCGTGGCGGCGGTGGCGCTGGCGCTGATCGGGGCGGCGCCGGGCGCCGGGTTCCTGCTGGCCGCGGTCGCGCTCGGCGGGCTGCCGCAGGCGCTGGCCAACCCGGCCACGAACAAGGCGATCCTGGCCGCGGTTCCGCCCGCGAAGCGGGGTGCGGCGACCGGGTGGAAGCAGTCGGGGGTGCAGCTCGGTGCCTTCGCGGCCGGGTTGCCGCTGGCGGCGCTGGCCGGCCGCCGGGTGGCGCGGCGCCGTGTGGACGGCCGCCGGCGCCGCGGTGGCGGCGGCGGTATGGGCGGCGCGTACGCTGCCTGCCGACCCGCCGGCGAAGCGGGCGGCCACCGTCTGGCTGCCGCGCGGGATGGCCGCCTGGCTGGCGGGTTTCTCGCTGCTGCTGGGCGGCGGGATCGCCTCGGTGAACACCTATTTGCCGCTGTACGGCGTGCAGCGGCTCGGGCTCGGTCCCACGGCGGCGGCCGCGCTGCTGGCCGTCCTGGGCGCGGTCGGGATAGCGGCACGGGTGGGCTGGTCGAAGGCGGCGGGCCGCGAGGAGCGGGCCGTGTGGCTGCCTGGAGGTCTTGCGGCGGGGGCGGTCGTCGCCGCCCTGTTGATCGCGGTCTCCGGCCGGGCGCACGCCTTGGTGTGGGTCGCGGCGGTGGGGGTGGGTGTTTTCGCGGTGGCGGCCAACGCCGTGTCGATGGTGCTGGTGCTGCAGCGCGCCGCGCCGGGGCGGGCAGGTCAGGATTCCGCGCTGGTGGCGGCGGGGTTCTTCGCCGGCTTCGCGATCGGTCCGCCGCTGTTCGGGCTGCTGGCGGAGGCCGGGCGGTACGGCACGGGGTGGCTGCTGGTCGCAGGTGAGTTCGCCGGGGCGGGCGCGGTGGCGCTGCTGTGGGCGGTACGGGATCGTGGTCATGCCGTACCCCGATGAGCCGGCCGCCGTCTGGGCCGCTCCCGCCCTGGCCGCGGTGCTCGACCGCGTAGCCCGTACCCGCGCGGAAGTCGGCGGCCTCTTCCCGCTGTTCGCCGAGCCGGCGGGCGGGACCTGGACGACGACCCGGCGCGGCTCGTGGACCGGCGGGTTCTGGGCGGGGCTGCTGTGGCTGCGCGCACGGCACACCGGCGATCCCGGGGATCTGGCTGCCGCGCGGGCGTGCACGGACCGGCTGGCCGAGTGGGTCGGGGCGGACACCGCGGCCCGCGGGCTGATCTTCTGGTACGGCACCGTCCTCGCCGACGATGACGGGGCGCGGCTGCGCAGGGAAGCGGCCCGCGCCTGCCTGGGGTCCTTCGACCGGCAGTTGGGCGTGGTGCCCTGGGGCGGGGCGTTCGGCGGGCCGCGGCTGCTGGCCCGCGCGGACGGCGTGCCGGGCATGGTGCCGCTGCTCGCCTCGGTGGACGCACCGGCGGCGGCATCCCACCTGCGGCGCCACCTGGGGCTGTGCGTGGGCAGCCGGCCCGCCTGCTGGTCGTGGGAGTACGCGCCGGGCACCGGCTGGACCGCGCGGGCCGGTCCGCCGCCGGGCTGGAGCCGCGGCCCGGCCTGGCTGCTGCTGGCGATCGCCGCGGCCGTGCGCCACCTGCCGGAGGCCGGCCACGCGGACGCGGTGGGCGCGTGGAGCCCGCCGGAGCACGTGCCGCCGGCGGACACCGCGTACCGCACCGGGCCGCGCGACACCTCCGCCGCCGCCATCACCGCGGCCGCCTGGCTCCAGCTCGGCCGCCGGGAACGCGCCGTCGCCCTGCTGAAGACGCTGGCCGGGGTCCACCTGACCGGTGACGGCCGCCTGCTCGACGGCTGCTACGACCTCGCCGCCGGCACCGCCGTCCGGCACGAGCTGATCTGGGGGACCTTCTTCCTCGCCTACGGCCTCGCCCAGCTCACCGGCCTGGCAGATCCGCCTCGGGGTCCGGGCGCAGGACCCGCCGGGCCACCGAGGTGATGTGCAGCTCGTCCGGTCCGTCGAGGATGCGGGCCGCGCGGCCGGTGCGGAACAGCGCGGGCAGCGGTGTGTCCGGTCCGAGTCCGGCGGCGCCGTGCACCTGGATGGCCGCGTCCGCCACGTGCTGCAGGGTGCGGGCCGCGGCGACCTTGGCCAGCCCCACCTCCACGTGCGCGTCGAGCCCGGCGTCGAGGCGGTCCACCGCCTCGTAGACGAGGGACCGGGTGGAGCGCAGGGCGAGCAGCGACTCGAAGACGTGGCGCTGGACGAGCTGGAGCCCGGCGAGCGGGCCGCGGGAGCGGGACCGGCCGACCGCCCGCTCCCGCATGAGGTCGAACGCGCGCCGGGCCTGGCCGAGCCAGCGCAGGCAGCGCAGCGTGCGGCCGAGTTGCAGCCGCTCCCCCGCGATGCCGAGGGCTCCGCCCCGCTCGCCGATCAGGTGTCCGGCGGCGACAGCGACCTCGTCGAGCTCGAACTCCGCGTGCCCGGCGGCGCCGAGCACCGGCAGCTCGCGCAGCAGGCGGAAGCCCGGCGCGTCGGTGGGTACGAGGAGCAGTGAGAGTCCGTCCCGGTCCGGGGGGTCGCCGTCCGTGCGTGCGAGCACGGTGACGAGGTCGGCGCCGACGGCGCCGCTGGCGAACCACTTGCGGCCGGAGACACGCCATCCGCCGTCGGCCGCGGGCACGGCGCGGGTGGCGGTGAGGAACGGGTCGGTGCCCGGCGTGCCGGGCTCGGTCATCGCGTAGCAGGCCCGCAGCTCCCCCGCGACCAGCCGCTTCAGATACCGCTCGCGGACGCCCGGGCTGCCGTGCCGCCGCAGCATCAGCGCATCGAGCAGGGAGGCGGAGCCCAGCGCGGCGGGCCCGTGGTCGCTCGCGCCCTCGGCCTCGGCGAGGTGGGCGTACGAGCCGAGCGGCTGCCCCTGCCCGCCGAGTTCGGCCGGCAGGGGCAGCGCCCACAGCCCCGCGGCCTTGGCCTCCCGCCGCAGCCGGCCCAGCTCCGCCGTCGCCCGCGGCCCGCCGCCGTCCAGCACCGGCTCGCACGGCGCCACCCGCTCGCGTACGAACGCCGCGACGCGCTCGCGCAGCTCCGCCACCTCCGGCGGGCAAGGCGGGCCGCCGATCCGTATGTCCTCCACCGCTCTTCTCCAGCCCCACGGGAACCCCCGCGAACGTCAGTCCGACTGACTCTTCCGGGAGACAGGTCGGGGGCGGGCGCCCCCGGGTTCCCGCGCCCCGCGCGGGAACAGGAAGGGAGAAGAAGGCATGGCCCGCACAGCCTCACCGGCCGCCGCACGCGGCGCCGGACCGCTCGCCGGTCTGCGTACGGAGTGGCCGGGGCCGCCGGGCCCCGGCGCCGGAGTCGTCGCCGGGCAGCTGCGGCTGCTGGGCGCGGAGGGCGGTCCGGGGCGCGGCGGCCACGTCGCCCTCTCCGGTGCGGAGTTCGGCGAGGTGTCGGTCCGTACGGCATGGGGCAAGGCGGAGGGCGTCACGGACGAGGCCACCGTGCAGGCCGCGACCGGCGTCATGGCGGTGCACGGCCGCCGCGACGGCGCCCCGCGCGGGCTGGCGGTCGACTACGCGGCCACCGCCGCCGGAGTCCTCGCCGTGCAGGCGCTGCTGGCCGCGCTGCTCGCGCAGGCCCGGGGCACGCGGGGACGGTTCGCGCACGCGGAGGTGAGCGCCGAGCGGGCCGGGCTGCTGGCCGTATCGCAGTATCTGGCCGCCGCCGGGGCCGACGAGGGCGAGGCCGTCGAACTCGCACCCGGCGGGCCTCCGTTCACCTCCGGCGACGGCGTCGTCTTCGAGCTGGAGGCCCTCGAACCGGGCGGCTGGGCGGCCTTCTGGCGCGCCCTGGGCGCCCCCGAGGAGGCGGTACGCCGCGGCTGGCGCCCGTTCCAGTTCCGCTACGCCACCGCCTGTGCCCCCTTCTCCGACGCGCTGCATCAGGTGGTGCGGGCCTGCATGTGGGAACGGATCAAGGCGGCCGCGGACGCGGCCGGCGCCGACGTGTGCCCGTTGCACGCGCTCACCCGGCGGGCCGCAGAGGACGACGGCGCGCCGCCGTGGACCCTCACGCCGCACGGCGAGGGCCGCACCGCGACGACGTCGTCCGGGCTCGACGCGCCGCTGGCCGGGCTCACCGTGCTGGAGGCCGGCCGCCGTATCCAGGCCCCACTCGCCGCCCACCTGCTCGGCCTCCTCGGCGCCGAGGTCGTACGGATCGAGCCGCCGGGCGGCGACCCGCTGCGCGGCATGCCGCCGGCCTGCTCGGGGATCTCCGCGCGCTGGCTCGCGCTGAACCGGGGCAAGAAGGCCGTCGAGGTGGACATCAAGTCCCCCGCGGACCGCGGGCGGCTGCACGAGATGGCGGGCGACGCGGACGTGTTCCTGCACAACTGGGCGCCTGGCAAAGCCGCCGCACTGGGCCTGGACCGCGAGCACCTCGCCGCCGCCCACCCCGGTCTCGTCTACGCGTACACCGGCGGCTGGGCGGACCGGATCCCCGGAGCACCCGTCGGCACCGACTTCATGGTGCAGGCCAGGACCGGCGTCGGCGAGGCCGCCCGGCCCGCGGACGAGCAGCCCGCCCCCTCCCTGATGACCCTGCTCGACGTGCTCGGCGGGCTGCTCGGCGCCCAGTCGGTGCTGGCGGCGCTGTTGCTGCGCGAGCGCACCGGCCGCGGCGTACGGGCCGATTCCTCTCTGCTCGGCGCCGCCGACCTGCTCACCGCACCCGCCCGCGCCCGGGCCGTACGGGGAGAGCCCCCGCGGCGCCCCGCCGGATACCGCCGCCCGCTGCCGACGCGCGACGGCGGCATCGCCCCCGCAGACACCTGCGCGGACGCCGTCGCCGCCCGGTACGCCCGCCACCGCCTGGCCCGCGCGTCCACGGCGGAGGCCCTGGCCCGGCTCCACGCCCACGGCCTGACCGCCACGGCGGTCACCACCGACCTCGCCGGCCTGCCCCGCGATCCGCGCTTCGCCGGCCTCATCCGCCATGACGCGCACGGCTCCCTCGCCGTACCCGACCCCTGGAGGTTCGCATGACCGTCGTCTTCGACGACCTGCTGCCCGGCGAGCTGCGGCGCTCCTGGGCCGTGGACGGCACCTGCCCCGACCTCGATCTCTACAGCCTCTACCGGGCCCGCCAGATCGCCGACCTGCACCGCACAGCGATCGTCGACGCCAAGGGCGGGCTCTGCTACACCGCGCTGGACCGCAAGGCGCGATGCCTGGCGGCCGGACTCGCCGGGCTGGGCGTGAGCGCCGGCGACGTGGTCGGCGTGCAACTCCCGAACAGCCGCAACGCCGTCGTCGCCGACCTGGCCCTGGCCGGCCTCGGTGCGGTGGCGCTGCCCTTCCCCGCCGGACGCGGTGGCCGCGAAGCGGCCTCGCTGCTCGGCAGATCGCAGGCCGTCGCCGTGATCGCCGCGACCGAGCACCGCGGCCACCGGCACGCCGCCGACCTGCTCGCCCTGACCGCCGAACTGCCCGCGCTACGGCACGTGATCGCCGCCGGCCCCGATGACGCCCCCGAAGGCGCCGTGCCGCTCACCGCGTTACTGCGCACCGACCCGAAGGCCTTCGTTCCCGCCCGGCCCCACCCGGACTCCGTCGCGCGGATCCTGGTCTCCTCGGGCTCGGAGGCCGAACCGAAGATGGTGGCGTACTCGCACAACGCCCTCGCGGGCGGACGCGGCAACTTCCTCGGCTCCCTCATACCCGACGGCCAGCCGCCGCGCTGCCTGTTCCTGGTCCCGCTGGCCTCGTCGTTCGGCAGCAACGGCACCGCGGTCACCCTCGCCCGGCACGGCGGCACCCTCGTCCTCCTCGACCACTTCACGCCCGACGCCGCCCTCGCCGCCCTCGCCGCGCACGAGCCGACGCACGTCGTCGGCGTGCCCACGATGATCCGGATGATGCTGGACCGGATCGCGGAGGGAACCGACCTGGTGTTCACTCCGCCCACGGCGCTCCTCGTCGGCGGCTCGCCGCTCGACGCGACCACCGCCGAGGAGGCGCAGCGCGTCTTCGGCTGCCCGGTCGTCAACGTCTACGGCTCCGCCGACGGCGTCAACTGCCACACCGGCCTGGCCGGCGGGATGGCGCCGGCCGACGACGGGCCGGGCATCGCCGTCGGCCGCTCCGACCCCCGCGTCGCCGACATCCGTATCGCCGTCCCCGGCGCCGGGGAGATGCGCGAGGCACCCGGCGGGACCGCGGGCGAGATCGTCGCCCGCGGCCCGATGTCGCCGCTGCGGTACGTCGCCGCCCCCGAGCTGGACGCCCGCTACCGCACCCCGGACGGCTGGGTGCGCACCGGCGACCTCGGCGTGCTGGACGAGGACGGGACGCTGCGGGTCGTCGGCCGGCTGAAGGACGTCGTCATCCGCGGCGGGCAGAACATCAGCCCCGCGGAGGCGGAACTGGAACTGGCGGCCCATCCGGACGTACGCGACGTGGTGTGCATCGGCGTCCCCGACCCGCTGATGGGCGAACGACTGGCGGCCTGCGTCGTACCGCGCGGCGGCCGGACCCTCTCGCTCGACGCGCTCTGCGCCCACCTGTCCGAACGCGGCCTGGAGCGGCGCAAGCACCCCGAGCGCCTGCTCGTCGTGGACCAGTTGCCGCTCACCCCGGCGGGCAAGCCGGACCGCGGACGGCTGCGCGAACTGCTCGCCGCGGGCGGGTCGTAGGCGGCGCCGGAGCCCGGCGCCCGGTTCCCGGCCCTTCGCGCGCGGGGCCTACGTCCCCGACGGCGACCGGGCCGGGGCCGGCCCCGGCGAGCGCGGGCCCGCCGACTGCGACGGCTCACCCGACGTCGTGCTCACCGCGGAAGGCGCGCCGGTACCCCGAGGGGATGCGCCCGTGCCCGTCTGCGCCCGCAAGACGCGGTGCAGGTGACGCCCTGTCACCGCGCGCCCAGCGCCGTCTCCATCTCCGCCGCGGCGTCGCGGTACACGGCCAGCAGGTCCAGGTCCTCGCCCGGATAGTTGACGATCTTCACCTGGTCCGCGCCCGAGTCCGGGAGGACGGTTCCGGTCGACATATGGGCGTTGTCGAGCACCAGATCCGGCTTCTTCGCCGACAGATCGGACACCTCCTGCGCCGTCACGGGATCGGGCCCGTACGTGCCGAGCATCCGCACGCCCGCCATCTTGCCCGCCCAGGCGGTGAAGACCTGCGCGACCGCCGCGGGGGCTTCGCCGCCGGGCCGGGCCTCCTTCAGACCGGCGCTCAGCTCGGCGTACTCGGCGTCGAAGGTCTTCGTCCACTTCGTCGCGGCCTTCTCGGTGCCGAACATCCGACCCAGCCGCGCCACCTCGGTCTTCACCGTGCCGGCGTCGTTGTCGAGGGCGACCTCGACCAGCTCCGCGTCGGACCCGGCGGCCTCCTTGATCTGCTCGGCGTACGGCTCGAACGGCGCGTAGAGCACGAAGTCGGCCTCGGCCACGACGGCGAGGTCGGACGGCTTGGGTTCGTAGTCGGGGGCGTGCTGCACCGAGGGCGGCACCAGGACCTGCACGTCCTCGGCGCCCGCGGCCGTGGCGAAGCCGCCTTCCCAGGCGGTGGTG
This sequence comes from Streptomyces synnematoformans, assembly GCF_039531005.1. Taxonomy (NCBI): domain Bacteria; kingdom Bacillati; phylum Actinomycetota; class Actinomycetes; order Kitasatosporales; family Streptomycetaceae; genus Streptomyces; species Streptomyces synnematoformans. Next base: position 14,327 of record NZ_BAAAPF010000002.1, on the reverse strand, counting down.
ACGACGATCGACGGCCCCCCGGTCCCGCTCCCGGAGCTGTCGGAGCCGGAGTCGTCGTCACCACAGCCGGTCGCGGTGAGGGCGAGACCTGCGCAGAGGGTCAGTGCGAGGAAGGGGGTGCGAGGGACGCGGGTGCGCGCCATGCGTGTGTTCTCCGTTCCGGAATGACGTGGACGGCCAGGACCACGGCCCCGGCGACGAGGACGAGGACGGGGCCCGGCGGAAGGTCGAAGGCGAGGGCGAGCAGGAAACCCGCGGTGTTGACGGATATCCCGATGACCACCGCCCAGACGGTGATGGACGTCAGCGACGTCCCGATCCGGCGGGCGGCCAGTGCGGGCAGCAGGGTCAGCGCGTCGACGAGCAGCGCACCGGTCAGCTTGATCGCCCCGGCGACCGACACCGCGACCAGCACGAGCAGAAACAGGGTCAGCCGCTCGACCCGTACCCCGGAGGCGAGCGCCAGCTCGCGGTCGTACAGCAGCAGCGCCAGGTCGCGGCGCCGCCACCAGAACAGCGCGGGCACCACGACGGCCAGGGCGCCGAGGAGCCACAGATCGGCGGTCTCCACCGACAGGATCGAGCCCCACAGCAGCGCGAACGCGCCGGACGCGTTGACGCCGGCAACCGACAGCGTCAGCAGCGCCGCCGCGATGGCCAAGCTCATCAGCAGCCCCATCGCCCCCGAGAGTCCGTCTGGGCTGCGGGCCATCGGCGCCACGCCGGCACCCGCCAGCGCGCACGCGACCAGCGCGCACAGCATCGGATCGAGACCGGTCCACAGCCCGACCGCGATGCCCAGCAGCGCGACGTGCATCATCGCGAACCGCACCGGCATGATGTCGAGCCCGACGATCACCACGCCGATCACGGGAAGGCCGGCGGAGGCCAGCAGCAGGCCCGCGCCCGCCCGCTGCACGGGCGCCAGCTGCAGCAGCTCGCCGACGTCGGCGACGGCCAGGATCACCGGACCTCCCGCAGGCTGCCCGCGGCCATCTCCAGGACCCGGTCGCAGCGGTCCGCCAGTGCACGGTCGTGGGTGACGACGATCGTCGTCACCGGCAGCCCGAGCAGCACGTCCGCGGCCTCCTCCTGCCCGGCGAAGTCGAGCGCGGCGGTGGGCTCGTCGGCGAGGAGGACTCCCGCCCCGGCCGCGGCGCAGCCGATGGCGCGGGCCAGGTACATACGCTGCAACTGGCCGCCGGACAACGTGTCGACGGGACGGCAGGCGAGTTCCCCGACCCCCAGCTCCGCCGCCGCCTTGGCCGCTTCCGCGGGGGCGCCCCCGCTGGCCAGCAGCTCCCGGGCCGGCAGCGGGAAGCGGCCCGTGGCCGGCTTCTGCGGGATCCACGCGCACGCCCGCCGCCGCCATGCCCACCCGGCCGCGGTGCCGGCCTCCCGGCCGCCGACGAGGATCCGGCCGCGCGCCTGGCGGTGCAGCCCGAGCACGGCCCGTAGCAGCGTGGTCTTGCCCGACCCGTTGGTGCCGGTCAGCGCAACCCGCTCGCCGGCCGCCACGTCGAGGTCGACGTCCCGCACGGCCTCGACGCGGCCGTGCCGGCAGCCGACCCCGCGCATGCGCACCTCCAACCCGCCGCCCACACCGCCTCCTCGCCGCGACTCGTCGTCACCGCTCCTCGAAGAGAAGTCGGAGGAGCCGGGCGGTGGGTTCCCGGCGGATCGCTCTGGAGCGACGAGTGCCGTGTCCCCTCAGCGGGCACCGGGGCGGACGACGACCGCCTCCGTCCCGACGCTCCCGCTGTGCTCGAAGTGCAAGGTGAACGGCACCGTATCGCCCGGTTTCCAGCCGTTCGGGGCGGTCAGCAACACCCGCACGTTGTGCGGGTCCATGTCCAGGCTGGTCCGAGCCGGGATGGCGGCCGAGCTGACGACCTCGGTGTACGCCGCCCCGCCCCCGGCCGTGGCCCGGTGCCGGCCGAGCCGGGTGCCGTTCTCGCCGGCGGCCGGCGAGGTGACCGAGAGGAGCCGGTCGTCCACGTCGCCCGTGTTGGGGATCAGGAAGAAGGCGGAGGTGTTGCGTTGCTCCCCGTACGGCAGGAGCACGTACCCCACGACCTCTCCGATCCGGGGCGGCACGCCGGCGTTGCCCGTGGCGGCCCAGGCGGACAGGCCCGCCAGTGCGACCGCGCTCGCCACCACCGGTGCGAGTACGGCGCGCAACGCCTCGCGGAAACGCCTTCGCCGGTCAGGTCGGGTCACGGCTTCCTCCCTGCAACGCGCCGCATGTCCGCCGACGTTCCGTTCCTCTGCGCCTTGCCGGACAGCCGCACGGTACGCAGGCGCAGGCTGTTGCCGACGACCAGCAGCGAACTCGCCGACATCGCGGCGGCGGCCAGCATGGGGGTGAGCAGGCCGACGGCGGCCAGCGGCACGGTGACCGCGTTGTAGCCGAAGGCCCACAGCAGGTTGGCCCGGATCGTGCCCCTCGTGCGGCGGGCCAGCCGCACCGCGTCCGCCACCGCGTCGATGTCATGGCGTACCAAGGTCACATCGGCGGCCTCGGCCGCGACATCGGTGCCGCTGCCCAGGGCGATGCCCAGCTCTGCGACCGAGAGCGCCGCGGCGTCGTTGACGCCGTCGCCGACCACCGCGACCCGGTGTCCCTCCGCGCGCAGCCGTCGTACGAGCCCAGCCTTGTCCTCCGGTGTGCAGCGGGCGTGCGTCTCCGCGATCCGCAGCTCGGCGGCGACCGCGCGGACCGGCGCCTCGCGGTCGCCGCTGGCCAGCACCGGCCGTACCCCGAGGCGGCGGAGGCGGTCGACGGCCCGGTAGCTGCCCGGTCGCAGCACGTCGCCGACCTCGATCACCGCCTCGGCCACGCCGTCCACCGCCACCTCGACGGTGGTGCGCCCGGCTGCCTCGGCCTCAGCGAGCGCGTGTGCCAGGGCGTCGGGCAACGTCTCCCCGGGGGTACGGACCTCCACCCGCCGGCCGTCGGCGTACCCGCTGACGCCCCGCCCCGCCGTGGCGCGGAACTCGCGTACCTCCGGCAGCGCCTGCCCGGACTGTACGCGCCGCGCGTGGTCCGCGACGGCCCGCCCGACCGGATGCTCCGAACCCTGCTCCACCCCGCCCGCCAGCCGCAGCACCTCCGCCTCGCCCGGGCCCTCCGGCCGCGCGGTGACCCGGACGACGTGCATGCGGCCGGTGGTCAGCGTGCCGGTCTTGTCCAGCACGACGGTGTCGACGCCGTGCAGGGTCTCCAGAGCGCGGGCGCCGCGGACCAGGACCCCGGCTCCGGCGCCGCGGCCGGTGGCGGCCATCAGCGCGGTGGGGGTGGCGAGGCCGAGCGCGCACGGGCACGCCACCACCAGGACGGCGACGCACGCGGTGACCGCGCCCTGCGAGTCCGCCCCCGCACCGGTCCAGAAGCCGAGGACGACGGCGGCCACGGCGAGCACCGCGGGCACGAACACACCGGCCACGCTGTCGGCGAGCCGCTGGACGCGCGCCTTGCCGGCCTGTGCCTCGGCGACCATCCGGGCGATACGGGCCAGTCGGGTACCGGCCCCGACGGCGGTGGCCCGTACGACCAGCAGTCCGCCGGCGTTGACCGCGCCACCCGTCACCTCCGCGCCCGGCCGCACCTCCACCGGCTCGCTCTCACCGGTGACCAGCGAGAGGTCCACGGCGGAGCTGCCCTCCACCACGACGCCGTCGGTGGCGATCCGCTCCCCGGGCCGTACGAGGAAGTGCTGCCCGACCCGCAACTCCTCGACGGCGATGCGGCGTTCCGCCCCGTCCTCGCGTACGACCACGTCCCTGACCCGGAGCCGGGCGAGCCCCCGCAGCGCCGCACCGGTGGCGCGCCGGCCCCGCGCCTCCAGGAACCGCCCCGCCAGGACGAACAGCGGCACCCCGGCCGCCGCCTCCAGGTACACGTGCGCGGGCCCGTGTCCGGCGTCCGGCACCAGGCTGAAGGCCATCCGCATGTCCGGCTCGCCCGCGCCCCCGAGGAACAGCGCGTACGCCGACCAGGAGAACGAGGCCGCCACGCCCAGCGAGACCAGCGTGTCCATGGTGGACGCACCGTGCCGCAGCCCGCGCAGCGCGCGGCTGTGGAACGGCCACGCCGACCAGACCGCCACCGGGGCGGCAAGCGCGAAACACAGCCACTGCCAGTTGCGGAACTGCAGCGCCGGGACCATCGACAGCACCAGCACGGGCACCGCGAGCAGCGCGGTGACCACCAGCCGGTCGCGCTCACGCCGTACGGGGTCGTCCGGGTCACCGCTTTTCGCGGGGCGTTCCGGCGCGGGCAGCGCGGCGGCGTAACCGGCCTGCCGCACGGCGTCGATGAGCGCGTCGGCAGTCACGCCGGGCGGATGGCTCACCCGGGCCCGGCCGGTGGCGAGATTGACGGTCGCACTCACGCCGTCGAGTCGGCCGAGCCGCTTTTCGACCCGGCGTACACAGGCGGCGCAGGTCATGCCTTCCACCGCCAGGTCGGTGGTGACCCCGGGCCGCGAGGCGGTCTCGGTCATCGCCCGTGCGTCCCGTGCGAGTCGCCGCCGGGGGCGTCGCCGACGCTGGACTCCGGATCGGAGCCCCGCATGTCGGGAGCGACGGGGCCCACGGCCGAGCCCACCCCGTAGGCGACGGCGAACACCACCGCGAGCACCAACAGGAACCCGAAGAACCGCGGCGGCGGCAACGCACTCCGCAGCGCCGTGCCTGCTCGACCGAACTGCTCGTTCACTGTCGTCCCGGTCCTCTCGCCGTCGGGATCCGTACCGAACGACCGGGGGGGAGGCGGGGCCGTCCGCTTCAGTGGTCGGGGCGGCCGACCGCGGAGTTCCCTCCGTTCGGCCGTCAGTCCGCCACCGTCGGGGCACCTCGGGCTCCCGGCCCTTCCTGCCGGTGCGGACCCCATGCAGGTGCCGGATCGGGTGCGGCCGTGATCAGCGGGCATCGGTGCTGCGCAGGGTGAGGATGCGCACGAGGCGCTCGCCGTGGTGTGCGTCGCGGCCGTGCCAGCAGCGGTAGTTGTCCAGCACGAGGATGTCGCCCTCGTCGAGCCGGAAGCGCGGCAGTGCGGGCTCCAGCTCGTGCACGGCGGCGGTGAACCGGTCGAGCATGGCCGCTACGTGGTCGGCGCGGGGGTCGCGGTGCAGCGGTACGGCGCCGTCCGTGCGGCGGACGATGCGCCGCCCGGCGCGGGTGTGTTCGACGTGCCGGGCGACGCGCGGGGTGGCGGGCAGGCCGCGCAGACCTGCCCAGGCCCCGTAGAGGTCCACGTCGGCGGCGGTGAGGAAGTCGTGCAGCTCAGGGGCGGTGGTGGCGAGGTCGTCCACGAAACGGCAGGCGTCGGCGGCGAAGGAGTCCCCGCCGCGGGGTGCCGGGCGCAGGCACTGGACGAGGACGTAGTCCTCGTCGGGATCGCGCCATCTGCGCTGGACGCCGCCGATGTCCACGACGAGGTCGAAGCTGTCGGCGTGCAGGTGCACGGGGCCGGCGTCGCGCGAGGGCCGCTCGCGCAGCGGGAACAGCTCGCGCAACCGGCCGCCGAGGAGGTGCGCGGCGGCAACGACGAGGGCGTCGGCTGTCGTGTCGTGGCCGGTGAGGACGACGGCGCCGTGCCGGTCGAGCAGGGCGCGGGCCAGGTGCCGCTCCTCGGGGCCGACGCGGGCGGGGACGACGCCGCACCCGCCGGAGTCGCCGGCGGCGCGCACGGCGGCCGGCTGGTAGAGAGGGAGATCGTGGCTCATGTGTGCGGGCTCACAGCGGGTTGTCGGTGGCGCGGGCGAAGTGGCGGGCGGTGGGGGTCAGCGCGGCGGCGGCGGGAGCGACGAAGCAGATCAGCGCACAGATGCCGAGGACCGGGCGGAGGCCGAAGGCGTCGATGGCCGGTGCGATGAGCGCCAGGCCGACGGGGGCCAGGCCGTAGGAGAGCAGGAAGTCCAGCGAGGAGACGCGGGCCAGCTTGTCCGGGGCGACCTCGCGCTGGGTGGCGGTGAACCAGGGCACGTTGAACAGCTCGATGCCGAGCCCGGCGACCACGTAGGCGGCGACCACCACCGCGGGGTGGACGGGAAGCATCAGGCTCAGCGGCGCGAAACCGTAGCCGGCCAGTGCGGCCAGGGCGGCCCAGCCCTGGGCGCGCGGCCGCCAGCGGGCGATGACCAGCGCCCCGGCCAGGGCGCCGGCGGTGTACGCGGTCAGCGCCGCGGCGAGCACCGCCTCGGTGTCGTAGCGGTCCCGGCTGACCAGAGGCAGGGCGACGCCGGTGGCGGAGTAGCCGGCGAAGATGACCGCGGTCAGCGCGCCGAGACCGGCGACGAACCACGGGTGGCGGCGCGCTTCGCGTGCGCCGTCCGCGAACTCGGCGCGAAACGAGGCGCGCGGGGGCGCCGCAGGGGGTGCGCTCCGAGTGCCCCGGCCGGGTACCAGTGCGGCTGCCAGCCAGAGCAGCCCGATGCCCAGCAGCAGACCCCGGACGTGCAGGAGTACGGCGAGCAGGGCGGCCAGCGTGGGCCCGGTCAGGGTGGTGACCCGGACCGCCAGCGTCATGGCGGCGTTGGCCTGCTGCCTGCGGTCCGCGTCGACGACCTCGGCGACCATCGCCTGGAACGCCGGCCGGCAGGCGCCTTGTCCGGCCCCGGCCAGCGCGGCGGCCGTAGCCGTCAGCGCCACCGACCGGCCGAGTCCGGCGGCCAGCAGCGGCGCGGACGCGGCGGCTGCCATGCCCGACCAGAACACCACGGCGCGGCGGGAGTGCCGGTCGGCCAGCACCCCGCCGACCGGCACCGCGGCGAGGAAGCCGACCGTGCGTGCGGCCAGCAGCAGACCCAGCTCCGCGACGGGTAGGGTCCGCTCCAGCGCCGCCAGGCCGAGCACGAACGGCAGCGCCCAGGTGGCCAGGCCCGACGCCGTGGTCCCGCACCACAGCCGCAGGAACGCCACGTCCCGCACGACGGACCGCTTCGGCGACGGGCTGGTCGCGGTAGGGAGGGGCGCGGGCGAGGTCGGCACGGTGCGTGCTCCTGTCATTCCGTCGGGGTCTCACGACGTCCGCGACTCTGCTAATTTCTGAAAATCATTATCGTTATATTGTGTGGCGAACTCTACTGCATGAAAGATGCTATTGCTTCTTCATTGCAACAAGCCCACACCGGAGGACCCATGCGCCACCCTGCCCGCTTCACCGGCGTCGCCGTAGCCCTCGCCGTCGTCGCGGCGGCCTGCTCATCGCCGGATGACTCCGCCGCCACGGACGACGGCGGAGGGCAGGCGGCGACGGTGGCCAGCTGCGGCCGGAAGCTCTCCTTCGACGAGCCGCCGCAGCGGGCGGTCACCCTCGATCAGTCCTCCACGGAGACGCTGTTGGCGCTCGGGCTCGCCGACCGCATGGCCGGCACCTCCAACCTCAAGACGAAGGTCGCCGGGAAGTACGCGGACGCCTACGGCGAGGTGCCGGTGCTCAGCCCGAAGATCCTCACCGGCGAGCGGCTGCGGGAGGCCGCCCCGGACGTGGTCGTGTCCTCCTTCACCGACCTGTTCACCAAGGACCAGGTCGGCACCCGCGAGGAGTTGGGCGAGCTCGGCCTTCCCTCCTACGTCAGCGCGGTGGACTGCCCGCAGCACCACGACCCCGGCAAGACCCCCTTCGACCTCCTCTTCGACGACTACGAGAACCTCGGCAGGATCTTCGGTGCCGAGAAGCGCGCCGAGCAGCTCGCCGCCGAGCAGCGGGCCGCCGTGGAGCAGGCCACCGAGACCGCCGAGAAGGTCACAGAGAAGCCGACCGTGGTCTGGCTGTACTCCGTCTACAAGGGCCTGCCCTACGTGGCCGGCGAGAGCGGCATGCCCAGCGAGATGAGCAGGCTCGTCGGGGCGCAGAACGCCTTCGACGACGTCGACGAGGACTGGCCGGAGGTCTCCTGGGAGGCGATCGCCGAGAAGGACCCCGACGTCATCGTGGTCGGCGACCTGTCCGAGCGCGGCGCACCGGGCGACAGCGCCGAGGAGAAACTGGACATGATCCGCAAGGACCCGCTGACGTCCAAGCTGACCGCGGTCACCGAGAACCGCATCATCGAGGTCCCCGGCATCGAGATGGACCCCTCGGTGCGCACCGTGAACACGCTGCGCCTGCTGACGAAAGGGCTGAAGGACCTGGGATATGTCAGCTGAGCCCGCGGCCGCCGCCGGCCGGAGGGATCTGCTGCACCCCTCGGCCCGCCGGACGCCGCCGGCGGCGCAGACCGCTCCGGAAGCCGCGCCGGACAAGACACCGGCGTCCCGCCCCTCGGCGCTGTCGTTCGCTTCGCTGCTCCTGCTCGGCACGGCGGCCCTGGTCGCCTCCGTGGCGGTGTCGGTGCGCATCGGGGTCGCGGACGTCGGCTACGCGGACCTGTGGCACGTGATCGGCTCGCGCCTGGGTCTGGACGTCGAGCCGCTGCCGCGCCTGACCGATTCGCTGATCTGGGACCTGCGCTTCCCGCGCGTGCTGCTGGCGGCCCTGGTCGGGGCCGGGCTGGCGGTGTGCGGCGCCGCCCTGCAGGCCGTCACCCGCAACCCGCTGGCCGACCCCTATCTGCTCGGGATCTCCTCCGGTGCCTCGACCGGTGCCGTGGTGGTGGTCGTCCTCGGTCTGGGGATGGGCTCGCTGGGCGTCACCGGCGGGGCGTTCGTCGGCGCCCTGGTCTCGTTCGGCCTGCTGATGCTGCTGCTGCGGCGTACGGGACTGGACTCGGCGCGGGTCGTGCTCACCGGCGTGGTGGTGGCAGAGCTGTTCACCGCGCTGACCTACCTGATCATGATGGCCTCCGGCGACGCGGACGTCACCCGGGCGATCCTGCAGTGGCTGCTGGGGTCCATGGCGTCCGCCCGCTGGAACGCCGTCGCCGTCTGCTCGGTGGTGACGGCGGTCGGTCTCGTGGTGCTCTGGCTCTACGCAGGCGCGCTCGACGCCTTCGGCTTCGGCGCCGACACCGCCGCCTCCCTGGGCATCGCCGTCCGCAGGACCCGTACCGTCCTGCTCGTCACGGCCTCGCTGATGACGGCGGTGGCGGTCGCCTCCGTCGGCGCGATCGCCTTCGTCGGGCTGATCGTGCCGCACGGCGTACGGTTCCTCGTCGGCCCGCTCCACCGGGTACTGCTGCCGTTCTCGGCGCTGGCCGGAGCGGTGTTCCTGATCTGGACCGACGCGCTCGCCCGCGTCGCCTTCGACCCGCAGGAGGTCCCTGTCGGCGTCTTCACCGCGCTGCTCGGCGTCCCGCTCTTCCTGCTGATCATGCGCAGGCGAGGTGAGCTGTGAGGATCACCGCCGAGCACCTGAGCTGGTCCGCCTCCGGCACGACCATCGTCGACGACGTCAGCCTCGACATCGCCCCCGGCGAAACGGCCGGGCTGATCGGGCCCAACGGCTCCGGCAAGTCCTCCCTGCTGCGCTGCCTGGCCGGCCTGCGCACCCCCACGACCGGCACGGTGCGTTACGACGGCCAGGACATCGCCGGCTGGAGCCCGCGCCGTATCGCCCGCCACCTCGCCTTCGCCGAGCAGACCACCGGCACCGACAGCGACCTGCGGGTCACCGACGTCGTCGGCCTCGGCCGCACCCCGTTCCGCGACCGGTGGCGAGGTCCGGACGCGGCCGACCGCGCCGTGGTCGACGCCGCCCTGGACCGCCTCGGCCTCGCCGACCTGGCCGACCGCACCTGGAAGACCCTCTCCGGCGGCGAACGGCAGCGCGCCCACATCGCCCGCGCCCTGGCCCAGCAGCCCTACGCCCTCCTCCTCGACGAGCCGACCAACCACCTCGACGTCAAACACCAGCTGGAACTCATGGAACTGCTCACCGCCACCGACCAGACCGTGCTGGTCGCCCTGCACGACCTGTCCCTGGCCGCCCGCTACTGCGACCGCCTGCTCCTCATGCACCACGGCCGCCTCGTCGCCACCGGCCCGCCCACCGACGTCCTGACCCCGGACCGGCTGGCGGACGTCTTCGAGGTCGACGCCGAAATCAGCCACGACAGCCTCGGCAACCTCACCGTCGCCTACCGCGGCCCGGCCCCGCCGGCCGACCGGGCCGGCCCCGGTCCTGCTTCTCATGCCGACTACTCCGGCTGCGGCTGACTCGGGAAAGTGCTGCGAGGGGCCCAACCTCCCCTGTCCGGAGGTGCGATGTCCACCACCGTAAACCACGTCTTCCTCGTCTCCGGTGCCGCCACCGCGCCCGGACCGGCCGCTGCCCGGGCGCTCGCCAAGCCGGTCACCCTCTCCAAGGGGCACGTCGACGTCGCCTGCGAGTCGGGCGCACTCGAACCGGTCCGCACGACGAGACCACCGGCGCCCCGGTCGACCGCGACCCGGCCGAGGTCCCCCCTGCACGTCAAGCCGGAGGCCGGCGACGGGCTGCCCGATTCCGTCGCCGTCACCGCGGGCGCTCACCACCACACGAACCGGGCCTTCGAGGCGGAGGGGGCTACACCCTCACCTTCCTGGCCGGCGGCACGCCGACTCACCCGCGCCGCCGTACGCAGCCGCGGCCGTCTCTGGCCCGCCGACCGCCCGGACACGGTGATACCGCGCTCGTCGCTGAAGCCGGAGTTCCAGCCGGCGACGACGAAGCCGGACTTCGCCTCCACGACGAGCTCCTTGTTGACCAGGTCGTCGCCGAGCATTTTCACCTTCGCGTACTCCGAAGCCCACCCCCCGAGCAGCAGCGCGGACACCAGGGCCAGGCCGAACGTCGCGCGAGGCCGGAGCGGGAGGGGCACGGGCAGGACGGTATGCCGCCTTTCACAGCCGAAGGGTTGAGCGAGTAGAGCAGTTGCGGAGCACCCGTCACCGGGTGCGGGACAACGCTGGCGGCGACGCCGAAGACGGCCTCGGCCAACTCCGCGGTGAGCACCTCCGCGGTCGGCCCTGCGGCCACCGGCCGCCCGTGGGAGAGCACGCCGATCCGGTCGCAGGCCAGGGCGGCGAGGTTAACCGACCCGTGAGCGCGTTTGCGGAGAATGACACCTCACCGCATGGTGCGATCGGCAAACTCACCGGATATCACGTAGAGACCGGAGCACAGGGCTGGGGATTCTCCTTCTGGGTCGCTCCCGTGACCTTTCTCGGTCTCGTCGGCCATCAAGGCAGCGATACCGGACCCTCCACCACCGAGAGGAGCCTCGCACGTGTCTCGATGTCTGCAGCGAAGCCTGATCAGCATGCTCGCCCTGGGTGGCGCGCTGCTGACCTTGGCCGCACCCGCCGACGCCACGGCCCGCGCCTCTGCGGAGGCCCGATCTGCTGCTTGGGCTCAAAGCGCACCGCGCGCGCAGGCGCTGCCGCCGCCGCATGAGCCGGACCGGGGATCGTGCACAGCAACGCGTAGCGGTCAGAAGATCCAGATGGACTGCATCATCAAGAAGCCGGACACCACGCTGTGGGTCGCCTGTTCGGGTGGATTCGTCGAGATCCGCCATCGCAATCCGCCCGGGTTCACCGCGTCGGGTACCTGCCCCCAGTACGGCGGCTACGCGTTGACCTTCACCTCCCCGGACTGAACCCCTTCCTACGACCGGGCGTCTCTCATGTCGTATGAACGACGTGGGGGACGTCCGGTGGGGGTCACATCCTGCGTCCCGTTTCCCGTTCAAAGGCACGCCTGTCAACGGACTTGTCGTGCTGGCTCTTCGGCACTTTCCGTGAAGTCGCTCAGGTGGCGAGGAGTATGCGGCGTCGGAGGAGGTCGAAGCCGGCCCGGCCGCATGACTGGCGTTTGAGTAGCTTGATGCGCGTGACGGCGCCTTCGACAGGGCCGGAGTTCCAGTGCTGGGAGAGGCCGGCGGTGACAGCGGCGAGGTCCTTGCGCAGGCCGCTTGTGAAGGCGTGGAGTTCCTTGATCTCGGACTGCTCGGCCTGGGCGAGCCATGCGGCTAGGGGCCCTGTGAAGGCCGGCATCTCGCGGTAGTTCTTGAGGACGAAGGCGCGGAAGTCCTGGTCCAGGTCGTAGGTCGCTTGCGGGTCGTAGGCACACAGCGCGGCGCTGACCAAGCTGGTGCGCGCGTCCTCCGGGACACCTTCATTGCTGACCAGGTAGGTGAACACGTCACGCCACCGGTGCTCGGTTAGGCGTGCAGCTTGTCCAAGCGGGAGATCGCCCGCGCCCGCCTCCGTGCCCGGACCGCCATGACCGTCCAGGCCCGCGAACAGGGACGCTACCTCGGCGGCCGGCCACCTTACGGCTACCGGCTCGTCGATGCCGGCCCGCACCCGAACCGCGCCTGGGCTCGCCGCGGCGCCCGCGCCAACGCTGGGAGGCCGACCCCACCACCGCGCCGATCGTCTCCTGGATGTTCGCCCAACGCCGCGCGGGCAAGACCGTGGCGCGTATCGCCCGCGCTCTGAACGATGCGGCGGTGCCGTGTCCGTCGGCGGCAGACCCGGACCGCAACTCGCACCGCAGCGGCGGCCGCTGGACGCTGACCTCGGTCGGCGCGATCCTGGCCAACCCCCCTACACCGGCCGCCAGGTCTGGAACCGCCAGCGCACCGACCAGGAACTGATCGACCCGGCCAACACCGCCCTCGGCCACCGCGGCATCGCCCGCTGGAACCCGCCGCAGGACTGGATCATCTCCCGCCAGCAGGCACATCCGGCCCTGGTCGGCGAGGACGACTTCGTCGCCGTCCAGGGCACGCGCGCCAGGACCACCGCGCCGGGGCGCACCTACCTGCTCGCCGGGCTGCTGCACTGCGGGGTGTGCGGCCGGCGGATGGACTCCTGCTGGCCCCACGACCGCCCGGCCTACCGCTGCCGCAGCAGCGCCACCGGCCCCGGCACCGGCGCCGGGCGGACCCCCAACACCTACGTCCGCGAGGACCGCATCCTGGCCCGTCTGCCCGCCCTGCTGCTTCGCCTCACCGAAGGACGAGCCAGCGGATCCCGAAGCGGCAGCCGCCCGGCTGCGGGCCGGGAACGTGACGCTGACCTACGACTCGGCGGACCAGACCCTGACCGCCGGCACCCCGACAAGAGAAAGGATCCGCATCGGCTGACCAGCGCCCCGCTCCACCACCAGGGACGGGTAAAGAACAGAAAACCCGTTCCTCACTCCAGGTGAGAGCCGGGTGCCAATGACGCCTGCCCCTGAAAATGCGGTCGTGGGGCAATTATGTGTCCGAGGGGGGACTTGAACCCCCACGCCCTTAACGGGCACTAGCACCTCAAGCTAGCGCGTCTGCCATTCCGCCACCCGGACCGGGTTGCCGTGCCGCGGCAGAGGGCCGCGGGGCACCCCCAACGATACCAAGGATTGGCAGGTGACTCGCACCGGTTTCCGGTTACGGACCGTGGCGGCCGGTTCCGGTGTGTGGCCGCCGGGGCCCCGGCCCGTCGGTGGGGCGGCGGGCCGGGGCGGTCGGGGGTGTGGCGGGGTCAGGCGCGGAGGCGGTGGAGGTGGGCGGCGGAGCGGCGGGCCGTGCTGAAGGAGCCGGCCGGGTTCGTGGCGGGGTCCACCGCGTCGTCGCGTTCGACGAGCCAGTTGTGGTATTTGCGGTACCGGCCGCGGGTGACGGTGCCGATGAAGCGCTGGTAGTCGATGTCGCCGTCGCCCACGTCCACCATGTGGTAGCCGTCGCGGGACGCCTCGTCGTGCTCGCCGTCCTTGACGTGGAACAGCGGGAAGCGGCGCGGGTCGGCCGTGACGTAGTCCAGCGGGTCGAACGGCGCCGGGGTGCCGTCCGGGCGGACGCTGAAGCGGTGGACGCCGGTGTAGGCCCAGTAGATGTCCATCTCCAGGAACACCAGGTCCGGGTCCGTCTCGGCGAGCATCAGGTCGTAGATCCGCACCGTCGGGTCGTCGGTGCAGAAGCCGAACTCGTTGCCGTGGTTGTGCTGGTAGAACCGCAGGCCGCGGCGCCGGGCCGCCGCGCCGTAGGCGTTGAACTCGGCCGCGGCCCGCTTGACGCCGTCGACCGTGGTGCCGTAGCGGAACGGGCCGTCCCAGGTGCCGACGTACGGCAGGTCGAGGGCCTCGGCGTCGTCGAGGACCTGCTCCAGGCTGGTGGCGAAGGAGTAGCCCGCCGGGTCGTCGACGTGGTACGAGACGTGGCTGCCGATGGCGCGCAGGCCGTGGTCGCGGGCCAGGCGGCGCAGCCGGGGCAGGGTGATGGGGCCGTTGCCCTGGGTGTAGCCGGCGTATTCGACCTGGTCGTAGCCGTAGTGCTCCAGGGCGTCGAAGACCTTGCCGAAGCCGACCGTGCCGACCTGGTCGCGGAGGGTGTACAGCTGGATGCCGAGGCGGCCCCGCGGCACGGCGGGGCGGCCGTGGCAGCGGTCGCGGCGGCCGTGCGCGGCCGCGTCCG